>JBAZYI010000015.1:0-26830 GCA_041659345.1 Candidatus Nanopelagicaceae bacterium
TATTGCCATGGATGCGGAGCATTGGGAGAGAGCTTGTGCTCCCCCTGCAAAACCTCTTACGAGCTACACGACTTTCTGACGAGAGTTGGTGCCGCCCCGACATTTTCTGCGGTCGCATACAATTCTGTCGCCCGGCAAATACTTCTCGCATCGAAGGAGGATGGGGTGCGTAGTGCCGACGAACTCATCGTCCGTGCACTGGAGTTTTCGCTCCGCCATGCACTGAGGAAGACTGGCAAAACACCGGTCCTTGTTCCTATCCCATCTTCACCCCAGGCGGTACGTAAGCGAGGAAGAGACTATCTCGGTGAGATTTCCAAAAGAGTTTCAGGTTTAGTGGACTTGCCGACGCAATCTCTTCTTCAGCACACCAGACGAGTGAAGGACCAGACGCTTCTAGGTGCTTCTGCTAGGTACAAGAATCTTGAAGGCGCGCTCGTTCTAAAAAAGCGCCCCATCGGCATTCACGAGGTATTTCTCATCGATGATCTGGTAACAACAGGGGCAACCTTAAATGAGGCTGTGAAAACCCTAGAAATGAGCGGATTTAGGGTCGTAGGTGCGGTTACTGCGCTCGTATCTCTTCCCCTACGATAGGAGAATGGGTTTGCGCCCTTAGCCATCAATCCTCTTTGTTGTAGTTTTCTTTGGTAAGGAAGGTAGTGCCATGCCAGCATTTCTGGATCGAATCCTGCGCGCGGGTGAAGGACGAACGCTGCGAGATTTGAGCAAAGTTGTCGGCGTCATCAATTCTCACGAAGGTCGAATCTCATCGCTTAGCGATGAAGAACTACGTGGCAAGACCGACTCCTTCAAAGGTCGCTTAGCGGCTGGTGAATCCCTTGACGAGATCCTTCCAGAAGCCTTTGCCGTGGTTCGGGAGGCGGCACAGCGCACACTTGGGCAGCGTCATTATGACGTTCAACTCATGGGTGGCACCGCGCTACACCGCGGAAATATTGCCGAAATGCGAACTGGTGAAGGAAAGACTTTGGTTGCAACCCTTCCTTCATATCTCAACGCCCTTGCCGGTCGCGGCGTACATGTTGTGACCGTTAACGACTATTTGGCCGAGCGCGATAGCGAATGGATGGGACGCATTCACCGTTTCCTTGGTTTGAGCGTCGGAGTAATTCTTGGATCGATGGATCCGACTGCTCGACGGAATGCGTATGCGGCGGACATTACGTATGGCACGAATAATGAATTTGGTTTCGATTACCTCCGCGATAACATGGCCTGGACCCTTGATGAGTGCGTACAACGCGATCACTACTACGCAGTTGTCGATGAGGTTGACTCGATCCTTATTGATGAGGCACGAACTCCCTTGATCATCAGCGGTCCTGCTGACAAGGCAACGAAGTGGTACGTCGAATTCACAAACATCGCCAACAAACTTGTACGAGACCTCCACTATGAAGTGGATGAAAAAAAGCGAACCTCTGGCATCCTCGAGGAGGGTGTCACGAAAGTTGAAGAGCTTCTCGGAATTCAAAATCTCTACGAAGCCGCTAATACTCCACTTATTAGTTACTTGAACAATGCGGTGCGAGCAAAAGAACTTTTCAAAAGAGACAAGGACTACGTCGTCATGAACGGCGAACTTCTTATCGTTGACGAACACACAGGTCGAATTCTCGCTGGACGACGCTATAGCGAGGGAATGCACCAAGCACTTGAGTCGAAAGAACGCATCGAAATTCAAGATGAAAATCAGACTCTTGCGACGATCACTCTGCAGAATTATTTCCGACTATACGAAAAAATATCGGGAATGACCGGAACGGCGATGACAGAGGCGGCCGAATTTCAGCAGATCTACAAGTTAGGCGTTGTTACCATTCCGACCAACCGGGAAATGATCCGCGCGGATCAAGCCGACCTCGTCTACAAGTCCGAAGTTGGCAAATTCGCCGCGGTCGCGCAAGACATCGTTGAGCGTCATAGAAAAGGACAACCAGTTCTCGTAGGAACAGTGAGTGTTGAGAAATCAGAAGAACTATCGACAGTTTTGAAGAAAAATGGCGTCCCGCATGAAGTCTTGAATGCGAAGCATCACGAACGTGAAGCTGCAATTATCGCCAGAGCGGGAATAATCGGCGCAGTCACCGTGGCTACGAATATGGCGGGTCGCGGTACCGACATTATGCTCGGTGGTAATCCTGAATTCATGGCGGATTTCGAATTGCAACGCAAGGGGCTGTCGCCAGTGGATACTCCAGAAGAGTACGAACAAGCGTGGCCAGGCGAGATTACCAAGCAGAAGAACGCAGTTGCTAAGGAGCATGAGGAAGTAATTGCATTAGGTGGACTTTATGTACTTGGCACAGAGCGCCACGAATCACGACGTATCGACAATCAGTTGCGTGGACGCTCTGGACGCCAAGGTGATCCTGGAGAATCTCGTTTCTATCTCTCTTTGCAAGATGATCTGATGCGCCGCTTCAACTCAGGCATGGTTGAGAGATTCCTATCTGCCGCTGGCATACCTGAAGATGCGCCAATTGAATCCAAAATGGTGAGCAATGCGATCCGTTCGGCTCAAACTCAAGTCGAAGCACAGAACTTTGAAATGCGTAAGAACGTCCTGAAATATGATGACGTTCTAAATCGTCAGCGTCAGGTTATTTACGGTGAGCGTCGAATGGTTCTGGAAGGCAAAGACATTCAGGATCAAGTCCAGACCTTTCTTGCCGAGACGATTGCAGCTTATGTCAACGCAGCCACGGCGGATGGATACGCTGAGGATTGGGATCTTGAAACCCTCTGGACGGCATTGAAGACTCTTTTCCCAGTCTCCTTCTCAATCGAGGAGTTGGATGCGGAGCTCGGAGGTCGTAACGCACTTGATGTCGACTTCCTTCACCAGAAGGTTCTCGACGATGCGCTTGCTGCCTACGCCAGGCGCGAGGAGATGCTGGGTTCAGAGGTAATGCGCGAACTGGAGAGAAAAGTTCTACTTTCTGTTCTTGATCGAAAATGGCGTGAGCACTTGTACGAAATGGATTACTTGCAAGAAGGAATTGGTCTTCGCGCAATGGCTCAACGTGATCCGCTTGTTGAATACCAGAATGAGGGCTTTGAATTATTTTCAGCGATGATGGATGCAATAAAGGAAGAGATCGCGGGTTACCTGTTTAATATCGAAGTCACAGTTGAAGAATCAGGCAATGAGGTGACTGGCAAAGGTTTGGATGCTCACTCTGCTCCAACCCAATTGCAGTATTCATCTCCCGATGAATCTGGGTCCACCAAATCGTCTGGTATCTCGCGAAATGCGCCCTGCCCCTGTGGATCGGGGAAGAAGTACAAGCGCTGCCATGGAGAAAAACAGTCCCTATAAAAGTGTGAGCGAGGTGCAGAGCCAGCGATGGTCGACGCCTTCGAATCGCAAGGCTATAGATCGCACTCGCTTTTCAAATCTGACTGTGATGGTGGATTCACTTATTCCATCAAGCGGTTGGCACTGATGCAGCTTGCGGATACGTCCCACCTCCTGTTGCGATCCGACTTTTTTCACCAACTCTGAGTAAATCGTATGGTGGCACCATCGTGAGAGTTGCGCTGGCTGACGTTTTGCTGCCCAAATTTCGAGCACGCTCACCCCAAATTTGAGGGTCCAGATTCGAAGATCCGGAAGTTGTGCTGCTGAAGTTGGCTGTGGCGCGAATTCAGGATCGTACTCCTCTCCAAATTGAGAGGGCATTGAGTAGAGCATTGGCTCTCGCTCCACGTGAGGTCCTGGTTCGCGTCGATATAAGTCCAACATTGGATGACTCCATAGCTCCGGTTCGATGCTGGATGCTGAGAGCATGGTGATTGGGCGAGCGGTTGTCGATGCATTTGTCATTGGCAAAGAATGAATGGCTGTTCAGCAAGTCGCCTCATCCCTTCGGACGAGAGGTCCCTCATCCGTTTGGATGAGTGTGGATACCGATGGTAGGTCGTGACTCGATAGCCCTTTAGTTGCCAACTATGAGAAGCACAAAGAAGAGAAACCAATCTAAAAACATCATGGCAATTGCTCTGATCGTGGCATCGTTCGCTTCGGCCTACATACTTTCATCTCTCGCGAATCGCACAGTTCTGATTTGGTCGGCCCGAGTCTCTCTCCCCGCAGGAGTGAGAATTTCTGCATCTGATCTCCGTGCCCAACGTGTTGCTCTGCCAGATGGAAACTCCCTATACGCGAGCGCCAATCGCGATTTAAGCGAATTCAGGGTTCTCCGAACCTTAGAAGTAGGCGAGCTTATTCCTCTAAGTTCAGTTAGTTCTCGCAGTAGCGCACTCGATATCAGCGCAGTGCCAATCAAAGTGCATCTTTCAGATTTGCCAGCCGACATTTCAGTAGGGGAGATCGTGAATCTCTATCATGTCGTAGACTCACAACTTTCAAATGTAGTGGAACTCCCATCCCTTGTCCTTACTAGAACAACAATCTTGGGAATCAACCGAAAGGGGGAGAATTTAGGCGGAGACCTCTCACTGACGATCTCATCGAGCAGCAGAACAATTCTTCGACTTTTGGCTTCAATGTCCGCCGGACATTTCGTCGTGGTACGGGTCTATGGCTGAAATTGCGCTCCCACTCATTGTGACGGCTATTGCCAATTCTGAGCAGGAAGGATTTGTCGCTGGCACACTATTTAGCGAAGGCTGGAATGTCATTCATCGTGCGCTCGATGCCCATTCACTCTCCAGCTTTCTGGAGAAGCTTTCGAATGAATCCGAGAATGTCATCCTCATTTATTCACCGGATCTATCCGACTTGTCACCTGACTTAATAGCAGGTTATCAACGAGTCTTGAGGCAGGTTGTGGGATTTGCTTTGGAGGCACGTGAACACACGGAATATTCTGGGCTGCTTTCCATGCCAACTGATGCTTCTGAGTTGCTCAACATCATCAGGAGTTATGTTCGCGCTCCACTACTCAGGCGAGCAGAACTCCTCCCAACAAGTGTGAGACGAGCGAAGGTCATCGCGCTGGGTACGCCCTCAGGTTCAACTGGTTGCACAACTGTGGCAATTAACCTGGCAATGGAGTTGAGTTTGTTAGGCAAAGAAACGCTTCTTTTGGATGCAGATGTTAGACGCCCTTCGGTGGCCGTACTTCTCTCACAGCACAAGTTGGACACCGATCTCGAGGCGAGAGTTATAGCGCCGCACCTAAGTTTGAGTGAATTCACGCAATCTCGAATATCTCAATTTCCAGATTATCTCGATCGTTTCACAGGTAAGTACGACTTTGTCGTGATCGATTTAGGCACAATCGAGGGAGTTTCTGACTCGCTTACAGATAGGCGATGGACTTCGATGTTGATTCATTGGTCGTGCGAACGCGCAGATGAACTCTGGATAGTGGGAAAGGCGGATGTTCTTGGGATATATCGAATGACATCACTTGCCAAGAATTTTGATGAAGTCACGATTAAGGCAAGTGTGAGTGTCTTACTCAATATGAAAGAGAGTGGAAAAAAGGGTGACGATAGAGGGAGCCATTTTGCCTCCGTCGTTGCAACTCTCAAACCTTATCGAATGTATTCCCTACCACGGGACAGTCGTTCGGCTATCAAAGCGGAGAGCGAGCGAGCGTTTCTTGTTGAAATCAGCGAAAAGGGTCAGCTTCGAAAGTCAATTGCGAAGATAGCAGTCGAAGTAAGCAGCTAACCTCTTATATCCTTCTCTCATGAGAGCATATCTAGCGGTAACTACTGATGAATTATCTACACTGCTGGAGAAGGGTTCATTTCCTTTTCGTACGGCTTTCATTTTGACCACGGCATTTGCGCAGGCGAATCCCGAACTTGACGAAGAAGAATTGGAGTTTGAACTTTCTTGGATTGCTGCACAAGCTTCACGAGCTGAGGGAAAATCTCCACAAACTTTGGGTTTTGTACTGGCAGCGGATCTAGCAAACGAGCAAATAGGTGAGACGGTAGGCGAACAAGTTCAACTCCTTTCTGAGATCATGTGGTCGCAGACTGAATCAATCCTGGTCTCAGAGTCGGAGGATCCAGAACTCACCTGGTATGCTAGCCAAGAGTTAGCCACCTACCTCCCTGCCTGGAAGGCGTGAGAGAGTAGCCGCATGGGCCAGTTGGACGATCTCGTACGGGGGCGAAGCGCCCTGACATCGACTCACATTCATCGGCTCCATGAATTGACTGCTGACTGGCAGATGCTCTCCGATCTCTCCTTCGCGGACTTGATTCTCTGGGTTCCGCTTAGAAAAGATAGTAAAAGTTGGCCGACGGGTCACATTGCGGTCGCTCATATTCGACCCACGACGGCCGCAACCGTCTTTGCCCACGATGTCATTGGCGACGAAATTGCATGGGGAATCCGAGGTCGCATTGATGCGGCCCTTTCCAATGGCGAGATCATCCGCGACTCAGAGCCCGAGCAAGTCGGCGAATTAATGATTAAGGAAGAGACAATCCCGGTGACATTTGAAGGCCAGGTAATTGCGACGATTTCGCGTCACCGCAATGCGGATCTCATGAGGTCTCCTAGCCGCCTTGAACTTAACTACCGAGAAATCGCTCACAACTTGTATCGAATGGTTTCAGAAGGAACCTTCCCTTACCCGGATGCCATTTCGTTATTTGATCCGCTTCCTCGCGTCGGTGATGGATTGATTCGTCTTGATGTCAACGGAGTAATTTCCTATGCGAGTCCCAATGCTCGTTCTGCATTTAGCCGGCTTGGATGGGTAAATGAGTTGGAGAGTTATGCATTGGGCGAAGTTGCGGAGTTATTGACCAAAACTAGACAAGATGCGCATGAGGAAGGACTGAAGAGCTCTTTGAGTGGAAAGGCATTGCGAAGAGTCGAATGTGAAAACGAAGATGGCACTGTTGACCTACTTGTTATGCCACTTATTCAAGGCAATGATCGAATTGGTGCAATTGTGCTATTGCACAACATCACGGAAGTGCGTCGTCGCGACAGGGAATTGATTACGAAAGATGCAACTATCCGCGAGGTGCATCACCGAGTTAAAAATAATTTGCAAACCGTTTCGGCACTCCTTCGACTGCAATCACGAAGAATTGAAGATCCAGCCGCGAGCGCGGCACTTGAAGAGGCCGTTCGTCGCATCGGCTCAATTGCAATGGTCCATGAAACTCTTTCCGGGAGTACCGAAGAGACCGTGGCATTTGATGAAGTTCTGGATCGACTCATCTCAAATGCTCGCGAGCTCAGTCCTCGGGTCAACACGATTTCCATTGAGCGAGAAGGGCAGGTCGGAACCCTCGAACCTAGGCTTGCTACACCGCTGGCACTTGTGGTCACCGAACTCATTCACAACGCGCTGGAACATGGGCTCGCCGCCCAGGGGGACGCCCTTCGGATAGTTGTGGAGAGAGATTCTGAAGAAATCTCGATCAGGATCTTTGACAATGGGATCGGGTTGCCGACCGACTTCGACTTGGCTATCTCGTCGAATTTGGGCTTGCAGATTGTCCGAACCCTCACTGAGAATGAACTCAAAGGGGAACTCAACCTGCTTTCAGGACCCGAAGGTACCTCTGCCTTGGTCAAATTCCCGCTCTAACTGGGGGTGAAGGCCAAATGGCGGATAGACCCCAGCACGAAAAGGACTAAATCGAGGTGCTCTGCTCCATGAGCCGTGCCCGGTTTCGGGCCGCCCGACGCTTAAGGGCTCGACGCTCATCTTCGGAGAGACCGCCCCAGACTCCAGCATCCTGACCGCTCTCAAGAGCCCAGGCGAGGCAGGCATCTTTGACGATGCAGCGCTGACAGACCTTTTTTGCCTCTTCGATCTGGGTAATGGCAGGGCCAGTATTACCAACGGGAAAGAAGAGTTCGGGATCCTCGTCGCGGCATGCAGATTGATGTCGCCAGTCCATAGACCTAGCCTTCCTTGGGATATTCCGGTGGCTACATTGCCCCAAAAACATGGTTAAGGACCCAATGTACGGAATCCGAGAGACCAATTCTCTCTGACCCCGCTCACATTAACAAGGAGATAGAGCAAAAGATTTCCGGGGCGAGCGTGATTTATCTCGCTTTCAAGATATTTGACGGCAAGGGCAAATCCTGCCGACCGCAGTGCCCCCGGCAGGATTCGAACCTGCGCACCCGCCTCCGGAGGGCGGTGCTCTATCCCCTGAGCTACGGGGGCCCACTACTGGTCGAGATTATCAGCGAGTGGCGTAATTGCGAGAGTGGGGAAGAATACGACCATGATGGAGAGAGCGTACTTTGCCACCGGATGCTTCTGGGGTGCCGAACGCCGTTTCTGGCAACGTGATGGAGTAAAGGAAACGAGCGTTGGATATATGGGCGGTTCTCGTCCCCAACCGAATTACGAGCAGGTCTGTACAGGCCTGACTGGACATGCGGAAATGGTCAAGGTTGTATTTGACCCGAGAGAGATCGAGTACGTGTCATTACTCGAGGAATTTTGGACGATGCACGACCCGACATCCCTCAACGCACAAGGTAATGACATCGGCTCTCAATATCGAAGCGCTATTTTTGCAACAACACCCGAGCAGATGGAACTTGCGCAATCAACGCGTGATCTTTATCAGCTAGAAATAACAGAGGCGGGGTACGGGAAGATCGTTACGGAAATAGCGCTCGCAGTTGACAAAACATTTTGGCCAGCGGAGGAGTATCACCAAAAGTATTTGATGAAGAACCCTGACGGGTATGACTGTCATTCAAGCACTGGGGTTCCCTTCCCGAAGGAAAGCCATGTCAAATAATTCGATGGGTACATCTCGACCAGACGGAACAACTTTCCCTGTTTCTCTGGATGAAAAGAAATTGCAAGAGAGTCTTGATCCGACCTCCTTTGATGTTTTAAGACACGGTGCAACAGAGCGACCGTTTACTGGAGAATATGTTGATACTGAGACGGTTGGAATCTATAGATGTAAGGCGTGCAGTGCAGAATTATTTCGTAGTGAGACAAAATTCCATTCAGGATGCGGATGGCCATCGTTTTATGCGCCGACCAAAGAGGACGCGGTACTTCTGCTAGAAGATCGCTCTCTTGGCGCGCGCGTTCGGACCGAAGTTCGTTGTGCTTCTTGCGGTTCGCACCTCGGGCATGTGTTTGAAGGCGAAGGGTATGACGTGCCAACAGATCAACGCTGGTGTATCAATTCCGTTTCAATGTTTCTGGAGGCCAAGTAGACTTAATTTGTTCTCAATCCCTTCGGAGCCCAAATATATTTATTTGTTCTCAAGGGCTCGCCAGCAATACCAGGCAACAATGCTCCTATACGGACGAAATTTCTCACCTTTGATTTGAAGTTTCTTTGGTTCTATTTCCTCTTTTAAGCGGTGAATTCTCTCCCATCCACGCCGAACTCCTAGATCGCCAGTAGGCCAGATATCTACGCGGCCGAGTTGAAAGATCATGAACATATCGACAGTCCAAGGACCTATACCCCAGAGGGAATTCAACTGTTCATCGACAATTTCATCATCAAGCAGGTGAAGCTTGTTGATCGGCACCTCTCCGCTCAATGTGGCCTGGGATAGGCCTTTTATAGTTCTTGCTTTTGCCCCCGAGAGTCCAGCCGATCGAAGATCGCTTTCAGAAAGTTTGGCGATTTTGGCTGCCGTAATTTTGCCGCCAGCCAATGTAACCAGGCGCCCGTGAATAGTATCGGCCGCTCGAATAGCCAACTGTTGGGATATTACCGATTCAACAAGTGTTTCAAAGTGCGAGGCAGCGGATGGCTTATTGCCGATTTTGCAAAGCGGGCTGGCTTCTACGATCGGAATAAACTTCGGATCTACGTCGCATATTTCTGCCACCGCGCGTTTCATCCGTGCAGTACTAAACGTCATCTAGTTGAACCCAGTAGTTCTCAGTTACTAGAGCGAAAAACTTGGATATTCGTCGGTGACGAGCACAAATGCATATCCAGCAACTCGATTCCAGTAGCCGATTGTTCCGATGACTCCTGCCGCGCACCACTCTGGATATTGCGCCGTGAACACAATGGTGATCCAAGCGACTACTGTCAGCATCAGAGCATAAAGAGTGTAGACAGCGCCCACGATGTAAAGGGGGATGGCAAGGAGCCATTTCACGAGTGGCATTCCTCTGCTGAGAGTCTTTCCTCCATCGATCTCAGGAAATTCCACATTAAATTTTTCATTCGATTCAATGGATGGATACTCGTCCGTGAGAAGAAAGACGTACGAAGAAATTCTCACTCCAAGAGCAAGAATGCTCCTATTGAAGTTAAGGACATATGACGGATAGACCCCGACGAACAACAAAGTCAAAATCACGGGGAACACGAAAACGCCCGCAAATAAATATGTATCCGTATCGTAGTAATCACTAAAAGAACTGGCGTAGACGGCGATTGGAATTGCAAAGATCAGTCGGAAAAAGGTAGATACACGATTACGGTTTTCGAGTTCCAAATTGATGGTTGTCCTGATTTGCTGATTCATGGGCATAATCTAAACCTTCTCTTGCTCTTTGTTACAGGATTGCCCTATTTTTAACCAATTGGACGGGGAGTTTCTGAAAATTTATTCCACTTTTGCAGAAAAACTGAGATTGGAGCGACATGGCTGGAATCAAAGAGATTGCGGCCCTCGCAGGAGTTTCGACTGCCACGGTCTCAAGGGCGCTACGAGGTATGCACCACGTCAGCGAAGGAACCCGCGAACGAATAGTTCAGGCAGCCGAGGAATTGAATTATCCCCTGGAAAAGGAGAAATCACCGAGCAACGTCGGTCGCCTCCATAGCGTCGGTGTTGTAGCTCCATACATATCCAATTGGTACTTTTCTCAAGTCATTCACGGGGCTGAGAATGCACTGCGCCAGGCTGGGTATGACTTGTTGCTTTACAACTTCGGTCAGATGAAGGGACGCGAGAGACTATTTCAACATCAATTGTTGAAAGGTCGCGTGGATGGAATCATTGTGATAAGTCTTCCTCCGACTAAAGAGGAATTTGATTCAATGTTGAGTCTAGGGATTCCAATAGCGCTCGTGGGAATGCACAATGAGGGTTGCGCAAGCATCGCAATCGACGACGTAGCAGCTGCGCGTACCGCTACCCAACATTTGGTCAATCAAGGACATCGAGAGATAGCTCTTATGTCTGGTCGTCCGGATGACCCATTCAATTTCAGCGTCCCGCAAGATCGACGCATGGGGTTCATGCAAGTTCTCGCGGAGAATCGGTTGGAATGGGTACCCAATCGCGAGGTGCACGGGGATTTCACGATGCACGGGGGTGCTCGCGCTATGGATGAACTACTTGCGCGACCAAATCGTCCAACCGCAATTTTCTGCGAATCCGATGAGATGGCACTTGGCGCTTTGCAAGCATGTCGCCGGCACGGCATAAAGGTTCCCGATGACATCTCCATTGTTGGTTTTGATGGGCACGAAATGGCGGAAATATCTGATCTGACAACTATTGAGCAACCGGTACAGCTCATGGGTGAATTAGCCGCTCATGCGATTATGGAGAGAATAAAGAGACCTAATAGTGATTTTCCATCTACCACTTTGCCAACAACGCTAATTGTTCGGAATTCGACTCGAAGAATTAATGCCTAGGCTTATTCACCTGAGAGATGGGATACTAGACGGATGACGCCGCTAGAAGTACGGGCTCCATCTTTAGAAGAGTTACGAACTCATCGAAGCGAAAAGTGGCGAGAATATCCCGTGGATGTACTGCCATTGCCAGTAGCGGAGATGGATTTTCCTGTTGCAACATCCATCCGTAATCTTTTGATCGACATGGTCTCTCATTCCGATCTTGGTTATCTTGGACCGATTCCCGAATTGCCAAATTCTTTTGTGAAGTTTGCTCAGATTCGCTGGAACTGGAGCGCTGATGTAGACCAGATTCATCTTGCGACGGATGTGGGAGTTGGAGTGGTCGAGGTTCTTCGTTTGTTCACAATGCCTGGCGACACTGTAGTAGTAAATTCCCCGGTCTATCACAATTTTTTTTCTTGGATCAATGAGACTCATCTTGAGAAGATTGATGTTCCATTCGTTGAGCAGGAAAGTGGATGGTTTATAGATTTCGAGGCTCTCGAAGACGCATACAAGAACGGTGCCAAAGTTCATTTGCTCTGCAATCCGCATAATCCACTGGGTCGTGTATTTTCAAAGGAAGAGTTATCGCACATTGCCAAACTTGCCCACGAGTATTCGGTAGTTGTCATTAGCGACGAAATTCATGCACCACTGACATATTCAGAATCGACTTTTGTTCCCTTTTTCTCCCTTGGTTCCGAAGCGGAGTCAGTTGGAATTGTCGTTACTGCAGCGAGCAAGGCTTGGAACATTGCTGGGCTCAAGTGTGCTCTTGTTATGAGCCAGGGTGAGGCTATGGACGCAGTACTGCAGCGGCTCCCTAAGGCCATGCATTACCGTGCGTCACTCTTAGGCGGCTTCGCCTCGGCTATGGCGTACGAAGAAGGAGAGGAATGGCTAGACGCCGTTATTGCTACCTTGGATTCGAATCGGAATTTCCTGGCAGAGCTCCTCGCGGCGAAAATTCCTCAAATCAAATACCGAATTCCGCAGAACAGTTACTTAGCCTGGCTAGACATGTCGGATCTTAATCTGGGAATCGATCCTTCAGCTGTCTTATTAGAGCGAGGGAAGGTGGCCCTGAATTCTGGGAGATCATTTGGCCCTCATACTTCGCAGTTTGTACGTTTGAATTTTGCAACGAGTCACTCAGTGCTGGAAGAGGCGGTCGATCGAATGGTGGTAGCCATTTCATGAATGAGGAGAATTCTCTTCGCCCAGAAACTCTTGCCATAACATCTGGTCGGCCCGTGCACATATCTGATGGATCGATCAATCCCACAATCACATTGAGCTCGACTTTTCATGCAGGGGGTCCAATTGGATACGGGCGATACGGCAATGAATCGTGGGCCAATCTGGAGAGTGCAATCGAAGCACTAGAAGGTGGCACTACGCTTTCATTTTCATCAGGAATGGCGGCGATCAGCGCGGTTTTCTCGATCTTGCCTGTGGGCGCTGTGGTAACCGCCTCGCATCAGGGGTACAGCGGCGTCATGACCCTGCTCAAGAGTTTGGAAGCATCTGGAAAAATTGAGGTGCGATACGTTGATGTATCCAACACAGAGCAAGTTCTTTCAGCACTTCCTGGAACAGCCCTCCTCTGGTTGGAGTCGCCAACGAATCCGATGATGTCTGTTGCCGATTTGCCCCGTCTGATAGGTATCGCAAAATCGGAAGGTTGTGGTGTTGCGGTCGATAACACCTTCGCTACTCCGCTTGGGCAGAGACCCTTAGCAATGGGTGCCGATATTGTGGCGCATTCAGTGACGAAATATTTGGCTGGACATAGCGATGTAATACTGGGCTCCCTTTCAACGACGGATCCAGCGCTCTTTCTCCGATTAGAGGATGCGAGAAAGATCGGAGGCGCTATCCCAGGTCCATTTGAGGCATGGTTGGCGCTTCGCGGTATCCGCACCTTTCCAGTTCGCTTCGAAAAAGCGCAGGCAAGCGCTCTTGAAATTGCCTCACGACTTGCACGTCATTCAAAGATCGCGAACGTCTTTTACCCCGGTCTTGCTAGTGACAAATTCCACGATCGTGCCAGCGCGTTCATGGATGGCTTCGGTGCGGTTCTCTCTTTCACTCTTTATTCAGGGCCTGAGGAGGCAGAGAGAGTGTGTGAAGCTTCTAGAGTCATCACCCATGCGACAAGTTTGGGTGGCGTTGAGTCTCTCTGGGAGCGAAGACGGAGGTGGTCTGGTGAGAGTCATTCGGTTCCCGAAACCTTGATACGCCTATCTGTTGGGTGTGAAAACATTGAGGATCTTTGGAATGACATTTCTCAAGCGCTTGAAAATGCGTGAGGCGAACTGTTAATGAGCGGGCGAGCGACTCAGAAGTAGAGTATTTTATCCCTATGATAAAAGTCGTTCGGAGGATTGCAGGCATAGTTGCTTTGACGATGCTCTCTTTCCGCGCGGTCGGCTCATTCCTGTCATGGGTAGAAAAACAAGAAGACGAGCCCCAGAGTGTATGGGCAGACGAAGATGAGTTTGAAGACGCCTAAGTTATTTATATTATGTGAAAACTCTCAGTTCTTTTTATGTGGAAGACCTACCACCACCTATTGCTTTGTGGCATTGTAGGGATTGGAGACAGGGAGTGAAGAATGAAAATCGTAATCCATGCTCGCCAAGCTCAACTTGCAGAAGACTTTAAAAAAATCGTCGAAGAAAAATTGCATTCTATGAACCGCTTCAGTGTGGTCATTGATCGCGTTGAAGTAGAAATCATCCACGAAGGAAATCCGCGACAGGGAAAATTTTCGCACCGAGTCATATTGACTTCGCATGGTGTGGGGCCACTTCTGAGAGCGCAAGCTGCAGCATTCAATGACGTTGCAGCGTTTGATCTTGCAGTAAAGAACTTTGAATTGCAGATTCGAAAAATTCATGAGCGAGACAAAGAGATCGCTCATGACAGTCTTCGGAAGAAGGCTGTTTCGGAATAGTCGCTTCTATTCGGCTCCAGCAATTCCGCGAGTTGCCGTCAGGCTCGCGGCGGTTGTAATTATCAAAATGGTGAGGATTGATCCGAGGCTGAAATTTAGAGAAATTTCGGGCACTTGGATTCCAACGACCTTGTGAAGACCAACTCCATGCAGAGCCTCGAGAATCATCTTCACTCCAATGAAGGCCAGAATGATCGACAACCCTTTGGATAGATAGATCAATCTCTTAAGAAGTCCCTCGAGTAGAAAGTAAAGCTGGCGTAGCCCCATCAGGGCGAAGATATTTGCGGTTGTGACAATGTAAGCATTTTTTGTTAACCCGAAGATTGCAGGGATAGAGTCAAGCGAAAAGACCAGGTTGGTTAAGCCAAGTGCAACAAGGGCGATTGTGAAGGTACTTATTCCTCTTTCCTTCATTTTCGTGACTATGCGGCCTTCTTTCCACTCGTCGTCATCTCCTTTTTCCTTCGCAAGTTCGTAAGCGGAGTAGATAAGAAAGGCACCGAAAAGAAAGAAGATGCTGGAAAAGCGAGCGATGAGAGCCGCACCGAGAGGGATGAGCGCTCCACGCATGGCGATCGTCAACATAATTCCAAGTAAGAGAACGAGTTGCTGTTTCTCCTTCTTTACATGCAAGTGTCCAAGAATGATGATGAAAACGAAGATGTTGTCTACCGAAAGTGCATACTCGGTGAGCCAACCTGCGAAGAATTCCTGTTGTCCTTGCTCCGTCGACCACATTGGCAACAGAATTCCGAATAGAATCGCCGCGCCGATGTAAAAAATGGTCCAAAAGCTTGCTTCGAGAAGCGATGTCTCTTTGTTCCGTCGAACAATGGCAAGTGCAAGATCGAAAAGGATTACCAGGCTCAGAATGCCGATCGTGAGAATCCAGGCGGTCGTTGAAATCATGATGCGTAGTCTGTCACAGGCTGGGACGGATTATTTCTGTGAGCTTCTAACCCTGCCTTCGATATCACGGAGAAGCCGGTGCACCTCTTGCGAAATTACCTTAAGTTCTTTTAGCTCCTGATTGGCGATCATACGAGATTCTTTCGCTATTTCGAATTCTCCCAAACTCGCCTCGTGAGTCTCGTTTATTTTCTGTTCTACACTCTCGGATTGAACGTTTTGACCCACCATGATGATGGAGAGCAATACAAGTTGCAGGAAGGTCTGGGCGACCCACGAGACGATTACTATCGTGTCGTGGGTTCTTATGGCGCCCGGCAGAGAAATCAACGCTATTAGCGCAAATAGATAGGCACACCACATTGTGCTAACCATCGTCGTGATTCGGGCGGCAACCATTTTATTGAATTTCGTCAGAGCGTTCATGTGCACTTCTTCCATTGCGTTAGGTTCTGCCTCCTGAGTTTTTCACTCGGGATATCAACGAGAAGGAAAGAATATCGCCGTCATTTTGGTTTCGTTAGCGAGACGCTCTTTGTTGGTACCCTCGACCACGGTGCAAGCAGATAATCAGGCAGATCTCAGGCCACACTGGCATCGTTCGTGCAGCTAACATTCTGCACAGAGATCGTATCTGCGAGCCGAGAGGGGTGCCGTGACGAGTAGGACCCTGGCACAAACACTGGAAATGATTCTGCCAGGAGGGGTCCTGACCGACATTTTTGATCGTAAATCTATGGCCAATGATGCGTCGCACTACTTGCTCACACCACAACTTGTTCTGCGCCCGAAGACAGCGGCGCAGGTCGGAGAGCTACTTCGAGCTAGCAAAGAGCAGAACATTGGAGTCACGTTTCGTTCAGGGGGTACGAGCCTTAGTGGTCAGGCGGTTGGCGCCGGGTTGCTGGTTGATACGCGAAGGAATTTTAAAGAAGTAGAAGTCTTGAACAATGGAAAGCAGGTTCGAGTACAACCTGGCGTAACCGTGCGTCAAGTGAATACTGCCCTTGCCCGGTTCGGTAAGAAGTTGGGACCCGACCCTGCGAGTGAAGTGGCTTGTACGGTCGGTGGAGTGGTCGCCAATAACTCAAGTGGAATGTCCTGTGGCACGGATTTCAACACATACTCCACCCTCTCATCGATGACGCTTGTGCTTCCCAGCGGCACGGTCATTGATACGGCGCAGAGGGACGCTAATGAAAAACTTAAAGCGAGTGAACCTTTGCTTTACGAGGGATTATTAGCTCTGCACAAACGAATTCATGATCGCGAGTCCTCCGTACAAAAGATTCGCTCCCTCTATTCTATTAAGAACACAATGGGTTATTCTCTCAATTCATTTTTAGACTATTCCGCGCCGATCGATATTCTCGCGCATTTGATAGTTGGTAGCGAAGGAACCCTGGCGTTCATTGCAGAAGTTGTCTTTAACACGATTCCACTCCTTCCCAATCTCGCAACAGGCTTACTAATTTTTGACAACTTGGAGGATGCCACCCGATCACTGCCCGATCTCAAGTCTTCCGGCGCCGCAGTCATCGAATTGTTGGATAACTCATCTTTAGTTGTCGCTCAGCGAGAGCACATGGCGGACTCGGTCCTTGCGGGGGTGGAATTTGTTGATCACGCCGCTTTGCTTCTCGAATACCAATCTGCCACGGACGATGAATTGGCTCAGAGTGTTGAAGTTGCACGGAAATTAATTTTGGACTTACCTATCAAACCAGTCTTGTTGTCGCGAGATCCGTTGATTCGCAAGGAATTATGGCATGCGCGCAAAGGCTTATACGCGGCCGTTGCAGGAAATCGACCCTCGGGCACTACGGCAATCCTTGAAGATATTGCCGTGCCAATGGATGCTCTTCATGAAACGACGATGGCGTTGGGAGAATTACTTAATAAACACAAATACGAGGGCAGCGTAATTTTCGGTCATGCCAAAGACGGAAATCTTCATTTTCTTCTTAACGAGAATTTCGATCGCCCTGAGTTGTTGGCACGTTATCAGCAATTTACCGAAGATATGGTCTCTTTGATTCTAGGAAAGTGCGGATCCCTAAAGGCCGAACATGGGACGGGTCGAATTATGGCGCCGTATCTTCGACGTCAGTGTGGGGATGAACTATATGAAGTCATGCTTCAGGTAAAGAAGTTGTTCGATCCCGATGATATTTTGAATCCCGGCGTAATGATTAATGAAAATGAATTGATTCACATCGAAAACTTAAAGGTTAGCCCAACGGTGGATGCAGAAGTAGATCGATGTGTCGAGTGTGGCTACTGCGAACCAGTCTGCCCAAGTCGGAATCTAACCTTGACTCCGCGCCAACGCATTGTGATGCGTCGGGCACTGGCGGACGCAGAAAAATCCGGCGATAAGAAATTAGTGGGTGAACTCAATAGACGCTTTGATTATGACGCTGTACAAACATGTGCAGCAGACAGCATGTGCGCAGTCACCTGTCCAGTCAGCATTGATACCGGTAATCTCGTAACGCGCCTCAGGAGCGAACAGCAAGACCGAGTACCCAGGAAGTTGGGGGAGAGGGTTGCGAAGAATTGGGGACCGGTGACATCGTTGCTTTCCAGTGTGCTGACCGTCGCGAAGAAATCACCTGCACCCCTTGTGATCGGTGCGAACCGACTTCTGAGAATGTGCCTTGGAGCAGATCGCCTCCCGCTGTGGAACAAAGGACTTCCTGGCGGTGGGTCAGTCCGGAAGCCGATCGAAAATCAGATAGCAGAGATTCTTTATTTTCCTTCGTGCGTCAACACTCTTTTTGGATCGCCTTCGGGAGAAATCAATGTTCAGGACGCTTTTATAGCCCTCTGTGCTCGTGCAGGTGTGGAAGTTATGATTCCTGAAGGAATAGAAGGCAGTTGCTGTACGACTCCCTGGAAATCTAAAGGACTTACGGGTGGCTATGACGTGATGAGCGCAGTTACGAAGGAGAGGATTTTAGAGATCTCAAAAAGCCGCAAAATCCCCATAGTTTGCGATGCTACGTCTTGTACGGACGGTTTAGGTGACCTCGAGGAAAAGGCCCGTAGTGGTGCTGAAATATTGGATGCTCTCTCTTTTATTGCTGATCGAGTACTGCCTCGTTTAAACGTGAAGAAGAAACTCGCTTCAATTGCGCTTCACCCCACTTGTTCTGGCACTCAATTAGGCCTCAACGAGAGTATGAAAAAGATTGCACATTTTGTTGCTGATGAAGTTTACGTTCCGGAAAATTGGGCGTGCTGCGGATTCGGTGGTGACCGCGGTCTGCTCCATCCCGAACTCACCGAATCTGCCACTTTTTCTGAGGCAAGCGAAATCATAAGTCGAACATTTTCAGAGTATTCCTCGGCCAATAGACCCTGCGAGATTGCAATGTCGCAGGCAACTGGGCAAAGTTACAAACATTTATTGCAAGTACTAGAGAGAAGTTCTCGTCCATGAAAATTGCTCGAGTCGAGCTTGATTCGCGCCAATTAAATGATCTTCGAGGCATCGTGGGTGGACGCGTCTCGACGAATGAATCGGTGCTTGATCAACACGGTCATGATGAATCAGCTTTCACTCCCGCGAGACCTTCTGCTGTAGTCATGGTCAATTCCACCGAAGAAGTCTCACGCGTTCTGGCTTACTGCAATCAGGAGAAGATCCCAGTTGTTCCATTTGGAGCGGGCACATCATTGGAGGGACACGTTGTTCCACTTTATGGCGGAGTAAGTCTTGATCTATCTAATATGAGTCGCATTCTTGAAATCCGGCCAGATGACCTCATGGCTCGTGTGCAAGCCGGCGTCACGCGTGTGGCGCTTAATGAAAAATTATCAAGCCAAGGCATATTTTTTTCTGTTGATCCCGGAGCAGATGCAACTTTGGGCGGAATGGCAGCGACGGGAGCTGCGGGAACGACAACCGTGCGTTACGGATCCATGCGAGAAAATGTGATGGCTCTGACTGCAGTTCTAGCAGACGGGACAATCATCCGAACCGGCCGCGAGACTCGAAAGCTCTCAGCTGGCTATGACCTGACACGGTTACTTGTGGGCTCAGAGGGGACCCTCGCGGTAATCACTGAGTTGAGTCTTCGCCTATTTGGCATCCCCGAAAAAATGACCGCCGCCATGGTCTGTTTTCCGACATTGCACAATGGAGTTGCTGCGGCAACTGCGATTATTCAATCCGGGGTTCCAATTGCGCGATGTGAATTTTTGGACGCACTCTGCATAAGAAATCTCAATGCGCATGATCATCTCGCTCTGACCGAGTCGCCTACGCTTTTTTTTGAATTTCATGGAAGTCCCGAAAGCGTCGCCGGGGATGCGCGCATCGTGCAGGAAATTGTCACCGAATTCGGTGGTACCGAATTCGTGTGGACGAGCGATGAAGGTGAGCGTCGCAAGCTCTGGCAAGCTCGGCACAATTCACATTTCGCTGCAGCGGCTGCAAACCCCGGGAAAAGAGGGGTGAGCACGGATATGGCAGTGCCACCGTCGAGACTTGCCGAGGCAGTTGCCATGGTCGAAGCCACGCTCTCGCAGCAGCCAATCCCGTACACAATTCTTGGTCACGTTGCCGATGGAAATTTTCACTCTCAATTAATGACAGATATTACGAAGCCGGAAGAATTAGTAGCCATTCGTGAGTTGGTACATGAGATGACCTTGAAGATTATTGAGATGGGTGGGACATGTACGGGCGAACATGGAATCGGGGCAGGAAAGATTGATCTTCTGGAGGCCGAAGCGGGTGTTGAAGCAGTACGAGTCATGCGCGGCATAAAAGCCTCCATGGACCCCAACGGAATTCTAAATCCCGGCAAGATCTTCCGCGCATAAAAAAACGACCCGTACCTGTGGAGTAGGGGCCGTTTTTAGGGGAAGACTTAACTCTTCTTATTGCTCTTCTTTGAATTTTCGTTCTTTTCTGTTGCTTTTGCCGCCGGAGACTTCTTTGTCGGAGTATCCGTTCCAGTTGGCTTGATTGGCGTAGGTGGCTTGATTGGCGCAGCTAACTTGATTGGCGCAACTGGCTTGATTGGCGCAGCTGGCTTGACTAGATTTGCTGGTCTTGTTGGTTGTACCGGTAGTACTGGTTTCGATGGGGCATCCGCTTTACTTGGGCGAACTGGCTCGGGACCAAGGGCATCCAGCGATGACTTTCGTGCCGCTGTTGCCGCCGCAATTGCCGCCTTCCGAGCCGTCTCAGCCGCACTCTTCTGATCGGCAGTGGTTGCTACAACCATGGAAGTTTTGAAATCTGCAATTGCCCTTGCAACCGCTGCCTGGAAGGTGGTGTTAACAGCTTCGCGCTTCACCTTCATTGCCGCTCGCGCTTCTAGATACTGAGAATTAGCAATTTTCTGTTCGCCAAGATATTTATCCATTGCTGCCTTGTATGTCTCAAGTGCGGCTTTTCGAGCAACCTCGTACTGTTGAAGCGCCACTTTCCATGCAGCTCCGGCTTGCCTAAGCGCCACTTTCCATGCGGCTTCATACTTCGCCATTTCAGCCCTATATGCCGCGAAGGCAATTTTGTACGCGTCTAACTGGGCTTGGTAAGTGGAGCCGCTCGCGCTCGCGGACGCTGATGGTGTGGGAGTCGGTGTGGAATCGGCGGCGCTTGCCGATGTGAGTGAGCCCGCTACAAGACCGGCACTCAGCAGTGCCGCAACTGCAAACTTCTTGGTCTTCATTCAATAACTCCCTAATATTGGACCTCGAGGGTAGAACATCGCGTTGATAAATCTGTGGTGCTATATGGAATGATTTTCGGTGCTGACATTGTGGATTTTCTGTGAAAACCCTCTGGCGACTTTGCGGAAGTCCCATTCTTACACGCATGGGGGTAGCAGGGGAGTTAGTCTCAGCGCAGGAGGTCCCAATGGAGAAGCCACTGATACTGATCGTCGATGATGAGATTGGCGTTCGTGAACTTCTGACGGATGCCCTGAGGCTTGGCGGGTTCGACACGATTGCCGCTAAAGACGGGATGAGTGCCCTCAGCGTCATGAGAAAAGCGAAACCCGATTTGTTAGTCATTGACGTCAACATGCCCGTGATGGACGGTTTTGATTTTCTTGAAAGAGTGCGGTCCAACAAGGACCTGGTGCCGGCAATCATGTTGACCGCCCGGAAGGATCGCGGGGATGTCTCTCGGGGTTTACGTATCGGCGCGGATGATTATGTGACAAAGCCCTTTGGTTTGGAAGAGCTCACCTTGAGGATTCATGCAATTCTTCGTAGGACTCGACGTGAAACGGCGGAGTTCTCGGTCATTACATGCGGTCCGATTTCCCTCAATGAAGAGACTTACCAAGTCTTTCTGGACGAAGTTGCGGTGGAAGTCTCCAAGACCGAATTTCGTTTGCTGCAGTATTTAATGCAGAACAAAGGTCGAGTACTTACCAAATCCAACTTATTGAGTTCGGTTTGGGGGATTGATTTCGAATCCGAGACCGGAGTGGTGGATACGTATATTTCATACTTACGACGAAAGTTCCACTCGGATGATTTTGATGGGATCAAGACGGTTAGAGGTATCGGCTTCCAGATTCTCGAGCCACAAGGTAAGAAGTGAAACTTCGCTCACGCCTCACGCTTGCTTCCGCAATTGTGACGGTTGTGAGCACTCTTGTTATCGGCGGCTTGGCGATAAATTCCACACGCGATACCCAGGTTGAAGTGCTCGACAATTCACTTTCCCAAGTTGTGAATTCAGTACACGGCCGAACAAATGCTGCACTATCTGAAGCGCTTTATTCAGCGCAGCAGAGCGAAATTGCGTTGACCCTGGTCTATTTCCTCAGGGGACAACCTCCCTCCGTTTTAAATGATTCTAAGTTAGGCATCATTCCAAATCCAACAATTTACGAGCGAAAAGAGAGCCTCACTCGACCCAGGACTCATGGCGGTCCTGAGACTTATCGAATGCGCACTATCAATTTATCCGATCTGGAGTATTTAGTTGTCGCTGTTTCGCTCAAGGAAGTTGATGCCCGATACAAAAGTGACTTAATTCGGCTCTCGATTTTCATATTCCTTGCCCTCATTTCTAGCATAGCCATCACGGCTTTTTTGGTTCGTCGAGATACCAAAAAAATTGAAGTTCTCATTTCGTCAGCCAAGGAGATTTCTCTTGGACACATGGACATTGATATTCCGTCGATAAAGGGAAATTCTGAAGTCGATCAGCTTGCGGAGTCCCTCCATCGCATGGTTATTTCCTTGAGAAGGACGGCGGAAATTGAAGAACTATCGTCAAAGCGGATGCAGGAATTCTTAGGCGATGCCTCACACGAGTTGCGTACTCCGTTGACGGTGGTAAAAGGCTATGTGGAATTACTTTCGGGAAGATCAATGGTCGACACAGAGCAGAGGGCACGCGCTTTCAGCCGTGTGAATTCTGAAATATTCAGGATGGAAACTTTGATTACTGATCTTCTCTTCCTTGCAGAATTCGGCCACGTACCAACGGAAGAAATACTGGATGTGAATCTTTCAAAATTGTTACGCTCTCATTTATCGGACTTTTCAACCTTCAATAAGAGCAGAGAAATAACGAGTGATATTGAAAGTGGCCTCATCATTAAGGGTTCGGAATCGCACATTGAGCGATTGTTCGTAAACATATTTGCAAATATTTCGCGGCATACGCCAATGGATGCCCCCGTTAACGTGAGACTCAACCGAAGTGACCATGGCATCAGCCTGCTCATTGAAGATGGTGGTCCAGGATTGCCGGAGGGCGCTTACAAAGAGGGAGTTCAGAACTTTCAGCGCTTTGATAATTCTCGGTCCCGCGAGAATGGCGGGTCGGGATTGGGTATGAGCATTATTTTCGCAATCGTCCGGGAGCACAGAGGCACCATCACTTTGCGTCCAAGTAAGCTCGGAGGCTTAGGTGTTCACGTCTTTTTTGGTAACTTGAGTGCATGAGTGCGCAACTAAATGAAGCGATTTCAGAGGCCGCTGCACTAATCGGCAAACCTGATTCCCTAGTGAGAGCGGTACTCTCTGGGTCACGGCGTGCCATGACGCCGCCTGCTCTTCGCATTGATATTCGCCCAGTTCAATTGAAGGGCAAACTTCTTCTCCAGGTTGCCTCGAATGACGGACGTCAAACGGAGACGAAGAACCATGAAGTCGGCGAGATCAATATTGAAGAACTTCTTTCGAGTGGATTCTCAAACATTTTGGTTGAGCAAACCTCTGGATTAATGTCACTGCGAATAAGCAAGAAGGAACGTCCGTTAATACATCGCGAAAGTGGCCACAAGGAGCGAATTCTTGATCATGACAGATCGAAAAGTCGACTCCTGGATCCGAGTGATCCATTTCTGAAAGAAGTGGGGATTTCAGATAAGAACGGAGTCATAAAGCCGACAAGGCAAGATAAATACCGCCAAGTGGAGGAATTTCTGCGGTTGCTTGCACCGATGCTCAAGAATGCACTGGAAGCGGGGCACGTAGCAACGCCTACGAAAGCATCTCCTCTAGTAATCGTCGATCTTGGCTGCGGAAATGCATATCTCACCTTTGCAGTTCATCAGTACTTGAAGAGTATTGGGATTGAAGTTGAGGTCATCGGAATTGATATTCGTCCAGAGTCAAGGAGGCGAAACGAGGAGATCGCATCACGGCTGGGAGTCGACTCGTCAATTCATTTCCAAGCTGAGGAAATTTCGCAAGCAAGAGTTGAACGTGCAGATGTGGTCATTGGATTACATGCGTGTGATACCGCAACCGATGATGCTATTGCTTGGGCAGTCGAACATGATGCGAAATTGCTCTTTATAGCGCCATGTTGTCACCACGATTTGCAAGTGCAAATTGTCGAGACTCCCAATCCTTGGCAGGTACTAACGAAACATGGTTTATTAAAGGAGAGGCTTGCCGACCTGATGACGGATGCACTCCGGGCCCACATTCTTAAACTCGTCGGATATCGAGCTGAGGTGATCGAATTTGTCGGGGGAGAACATACGCCACGTAACCTGCTGATTCGTGCGGTTAAGACGGGCGCAATCCCTGATTCGAATGACCTGGCGCGTTATCGCGAGTTAGTAGAACTCTGGAAAATAAAGCCAGCACTTGCAACCCGACTGTTGGATGAAAAGTTGAGGTGAATGTGACTGAAGGCGGGCGACCAGTTGAAGAAGTCTCGTCATTAGAACGAATTCTCATCGTTGAAAATTCCTTGCGCGTGGGCATTGCTCTGGGTATTGCACGAATTTTTAGAAATGAAGATTTTCCAAATGTGAGTACATCAGTTGTCGATGCCGTTGAATTATCTGGCTCACTTGTAAGCTCTAATCCTGACGTGGTGATTATTGATGTGGACTCACTTCGGCATCTTGTCGCCATCAATGTCGCCATTGAGATTCGCGGACTCAAACGGCACCAGATGATTATTTTCGCTTCAGATCATCCAAACCCAGTGTTAGTGAAGGAGGGAATGATTGCCGCAGTTTGGTCGCGCGCTTATTGGCTCAACGAGCCGTCAAAAAATCCTGGTGTTGTTCTTTCGGAAATTAGGCGAGCCTTCGAAGGCGGCAAATCCCTAAATCCAGAGGTTCTTGAGGCGGCCGTTAGCGATTCACGTCATTTGGGACTCTTGTCACCGCAACAACATCGCGTGATGCGGCTGATGTCGAGTGGATGTAGTAATTCCAAAATCGCAAGCGAGTGTGGAATGACAGTAAAAGCTGTGGAGCGGACGATTGCTGCGGCGTCCCATTTGCTGGAGGTAACCCCCTCAGACCAAGACACGAACCATCGCGTGAATGCCGCCCTCAACTACAGACGGAGCATGCATTTCGCTGACCCAGCAGAGATTAGTTAGCGAATCTCACACATTTGACGGGGGTTACCCCCCTGCGGATCGGTAAGTAATTTCCGAAGAGCCCCCGTACACTATGCACTAATCGGTCTCCCCTGACCGGTCAAAGGAGCCATGGAAAAAACATGGAAAGGCGCCGATAACGCAGGATTTAGCGCGCCCAAAATCAAATTATCATTGTTTTTGGCTCTTATTTTGTCATTTTCTGGGCTAAGTACTACACCTGCACCTGCTGCAGAATCTCAATCCTTCATCACCTCACTTGGACTAGCGGGGCCTGTCATCTCGGCCAAGGCTTCCGGAGGATTTTCATCAAGTTTAAAACCGCCTATTTTTGTTGACAATAAGACCGGAACAGTTGTTGTACCTTCGCCTTCCAAGTCGCCCAGCTCCATTAAAGGACCCATAAATTCTTCCGGATCGACCGGATCTGGACCCACTGGTTCTACTGGGTCGACTGGATCTTCGGGAAGCGGCGGAGGCGCCCAAGCCATCTCCAATGCCGTAGCGGGAATTACCGGAACTGCAGTTGTTGTCGGTGCTCGAGGGGCCACGGGTCCTCAAGGCTTACAGGGTGATATTGGACCAGCAGGCGCCCAAGGTGCCGCCGGGCCAGCCGGTGCGGTAGGTGCCGCCGGTGCTCAAGGTCCGCAAGGAATTCAAGGAATTCAAGGAATCCAAGGTATTCAGGGCCCACAAGGCATCCAAGGGGAAAAAGGTGATACCGGCGCAACCGGAGCTCAGGGTCCATCTGGACCCGCTGGAGAAACTGGTGCGGCTGGTACAAATGGCACGATTGGTTCTCAAGGCCCAGCCGGCCCAGCTGGTCCTGCGGGAGCGCAAGGTCCTGCCGGAGCACAAGGTCCTGCGGGTAGCGGTAGTCAAGGCCCGGCCGGCCCAGCCGGCCCAGCCGGTGGTCCATCTGGCCCTGAAGGCCCTGCTGGAGCTGCGGGGTCAGTCGGTCCTGCCGGTCCTGCCGGTCCTGCCGGTCCTGCCGGTCCGTCGGGCCCAGCCGGAAGCGGAACAGGCACTGAAGGTCCATCCGGACCTCAAGGCCCAGCTGGTATTCAAGGTCCATCCGGTCCTGCAGGTGCAGCGGGATCACAAGGCCCATCTGGTCCAGCTGGTTCAGCTGGAGCTGCGGGTTCAGTAGGTCCTGCGGGTCCATCCGGTCCATCCGGTCCATCCGGTGCGGGAACAGGAGTATCTGGTCCTGAAGGTCCCACCGGCTCTGCCGGCCCATCCGGGCCTGAAGGCCCAACAGGATTAACAGGAACTGCCGGCGCCACAGGAGCCAGCGGACCTAGCGGATTGCAAGGCCCTGCCGGCCCATCTGGCCCATCGGGTCCTGCCGGGGCTGCAGGAAATGACGGCGCCACCGGACCATCTGGCCCTGCCGGAAGTGCAGGTGCCGCAGGCGCCACCGGCGCCACCGGCTCTGCCGGCCCATCCGGGCCTGAAGGCCCAACAGGATTAACAGGAACTGCCGGCGCCACAGGAGCCAGCGGACCTAGCGGATTGCAAGGCCCTGCCGGCCCATCTGGCCCATCGGGTCC
>JBAZYI010000016.1:0-26201 GCA_041659345.1 Candidatus Nanopelagicaceae bacterium
CCCGCCACGCTGATAAGGTTTCACTCTTGCATTGAAGCGTCTAACGGTTCAATGGGTTGTTAGCTCAGTTGGTAGAGCAGGTGACTCTTAATCACCGGGTCGGGGGTTCGAGTCCCTCACAACCCACAGATTTTTTGTATTAGTTCACCAGTTCCTTGACATATCGTGTTCATCTCATGCTTGACACCGTGTTCGGCCTTGGTTTCAGCCGGTCATTGCAACACCTGAGCAAATCTCTCTAAGGGTGTCATCCAATTAAGTGTTTGTCGAGGGCAGTTCTCGTGGTCATTCGAGATGGAGTCTCCATCATCTAAGTGGCCAATAGTTTCGGCGTCTCCCGCCAGAGCGTTCATAGTTGGTTGCTGCGCTATGAGAAGGTCATTATTCCAAGTTATTGAGCGTGGGAGGGAAAGGTGTGGCGCAGGTGAATGCCAAGGGCGATTGTAAATCGTCGTAGATTAGGCGAAGCAGTACAGTTCTAATTCACTAAGTTGGGATGTATATGGACGCACCACGTGCCGACAAGATGGCAGCACCCTTAGCAGTCAGGCTTCGCCCTGTCAGTATCCAAGACCTTCTTGGCCAGCAACACCTTCTCCAACAGGGTTCTCCCCTTGTACGTTTGATCCAGGGAGAGGGAAAACACATAACCAGCGTGCTCCTGTATGGCCCACCCGGCAGTGGTAAAACAACCCTTGCCAAGATGATCGCTCACTCCGGCTTGCGCGTATTCGTCGAACTCTCGGCGGTAAACTCCGGGGTTACCCAAGTCCGTGAAGTGTTGGCGCAGGCGCAAAAAAGATTGACGGAGGAGGCAAAAGAAACCGTCCTCTTTATTGACGAGGTGCACCGTTTCTCCAAAGCACAGCAGGACGCCCTGCTTCCAGGAGTTGAGAACAGGTGGGTGACATTGGTTGCCGCGACTACGGAGAACCCATCCTTCTCCATCATCTCCCCACTACTCTCGCGCTCCATTGTCCTAACTCTGCGCCCTATCCCCGATGCTGACATCGCAACGCTCATCGACCGAGCTATCATCCACGCCCGAGGTCTCAACAGCGAGGTCACGATTTCGGAGCAGGCCAGAAACTCCCTCGTCAGACTCGCAGCAGGAGATGCACGTCGAGCACTCACATATCTTGAGGCGGCAGCCGGGGCTGCCAGCGGTGAGATCACAACCGAAATCCTGGGTCGGGCTGTAGACCGCGTGATCGAGAACTACGACCGAGGCGGGGATACTCATTACGACGTAGCCAGTGCTTTCATTAAGAGCATCCGAGGCTCGGACGTCGATGCCGCTCTGCATTACCTAGCACGAATGCTGGAATCAGGTGAGGACCCGCGCTTCATCGCTCGACGCATCATGATCAGTGCCAGTGAGGACATCGGCATTGCCGACCCTGGCGCTCTTGGCCTCGCTGTTGCGGCGGCCCAAGCGGTGGCGCTGGTGGGCATGCCCGAGGCGAGAATCATTCTGGCCGAGGCGGTCACCTACCTAGCATGTGCGCCGAAATCCAACGCTGCCTACCTCGCCATTGAGTCGGCCATCGCCGATCTGCGCTCATCCAAAGGCGGACCCGTCCCACCACATCTGCGAGATCCACATTCAGGGGCGCTGCGTGATAGCGAAGTGAACGCAGCACGAGAGTCGGCCTCCTACATCTACCCACACGACAACGCACTGGGGGTGGCGCAGCAGCAGTACTTGCCCGACGCCCTCATGGGCACGCAGTACTACCACCCGACAACTCACGGGTACGAAGCCCGCGTGCAGACCGCTTTAGAACAGATTCGCAAAATGCTGGGTAGATCCTAGAAACAAACCTGTCCACGAATTCCCGTGCCTTCCGACGAAGCGACACTCTTTGAGGTGAAGAAAATACCTTCGTCAGTGTGAGCCTTCGAAACAGTGGTTCGTTTTCCTTTCCATACCTCGAATAATCACACCTATTTTTGGTACTTAAAATCTACTGAGCGTTGCTCAGAGGAGACTTTGTATCCGTTGCACTCCCAAGGATAGGCAAGAACACCTTGTTCAAACGCAGCATCTACAGCAAAACACTTCCAATAGAAGAAGGCGTCACCTTGAACCCAATGAAGATTTTTATCGCCTGATTTCACCGTGGGATTGAGAGTTTTATCTGGGACCTTCATTCTTATAGGTGCTTGCGAGTGAGTGCCTACGCTTCCTGAATAGGCGATGACTGCCCCTCGTTTTACTTCACGACCAAGGAGGGCTCCGCAACTGGCCGAGACTGAGTTGCCGACCAGTCCGGAATCATTCTCTGTAAAGAACTGCCAACCTTCTGCTCGTAGAGTTCCTGGCCATTCCTTTGCATTACTACACAAAGGATCCTTGTCTATTCCTAACAACAACGGAGAATTTTGAAGATGGTAGAAACAGAAAATTAATCCGGGCCAATCTGAGCTCGTTGATTCAAAACATAATTCCAAATCGTCAAAAGGAACCTGCAGCGTCCCGTCCATACCGTTTCTAAAGTCGGAATTTCGATTATTAAAACCAATAAAACGGGCATCAATGGGCGCCAGAATGGGCTCGCCATCACCGATTTCAAAGTTGACACCGCTTTTCCCGTCGTACCAGCCCAGTTCTGGGCTGCGTCCAGTTTTCGGCCCAAGGGTTACAAAGGCAGGATCCATACCACCGCTAATGAGGAAGTGCTGATCATTTATTCCTTGCATACTCATAGGTGCTTTCGTAATTGCGGAAACAGAATCCTGAGGGGGAAAGATTAGAGATGTTCGTGCTGGAAGTGGGGTTGGTTTTGGCTTGAGTGATGGTTTCGCTGTGGGTGTTGGTGTGGGGGTGGGCGTGACTTTCGGTTTCGGTTTCGCGAACTTAATGCCCTTGCTCCACACGCGTTTCTGGCCAGACTTGATACAAGTGTATTTGTAACTGCCGGATATCGACGTTGCTCCAACCTTCGTACATTTTGTCCCAGGTTTAACCACTGCGTCTGCAGATGAAGTAATTGACGCAAATAAGCCAAGGACCATAAGCAAAATCGTAAGTTGACGCTTCATCTCTTGACCCTACTCAACTCCCTCGACCCTTGCTCATATCCCTATTCTGCTCCTAACCACTGAGACTTATCCGATCTGCAAACCAAAGGCGCTAAAAACCAAAATTGAGTGGTAGCAGTCATTCATTTTTCCCCTGACAAGTGATTCCATGGGTGGTGAGCCAATTAGAGATTAGGTTCAGATGAGGTTCGCTAGCCGGCTATCTCGTAATTCCGTCGTCGTTGGTTCGAGTGCCACTTGTCCTACTCAAGTTAGATCACGCTAGATCAAAGCGATCCAGCATCATAACTTTGTCCCATGCGGCCACGAAGTCATGAACGAACTTCTCCCCGGCGTCGTTGCTTGCATAGACCTCTGCTAACGCCCGAAGTTGCGAATTCGAGCCGAAAATTAGATCAGCCCTGCTGGCAGTCCACCTCGTTTTGCCCGTCTTGCGATCGTGGGCTTCAAAGAGTTCAGAATCTTGTGGATTCGGATGCCAGGTCACGTCCATGTCAAGCAAGTTGACGAAGAAGTCGTTGGTCAACGTCTCTGGTCGCTTGGTAAAAACTCCCATTTCGGAGTGTGAAGTGTTTGCATTGAGGACACGCATGCCGCCAACGAGAACAGTCATCTCGGGAGCAGTAAGCGTCAGCAGCGAAGCACGATCGAGGAGTGGAAACTCTGCTGGTTCTTGAATTGACTCATTGAGATAGTTGCGGAAACCATCCGAGGTCGGTTCGAGAACTGCAAAAGAATTCACGTCGGTCTGTTCTTGAGATGCATCAGTGCGTCCCGGGGCAAATGGAACATGAATATCGTGGCCCGCATTCCTTGCAGCTTCTTCAATAGCTACGCAACCACCGAGGACGATTAGATCTGCGAGTGAAATTTGCTTCTTTCCACTATTGAATTCCTTCTGAATTTCTTCCAGTGACTTCAATATCATAGCTAACTCGGTTGGACTATTTACTTCCCAGTTTCGTTGTGGCTCAAGGCGGATGCGAGCCCCATTGGCACCTCCGCGCTTGTCAGTGCCGCGGAATGTTGATGCTGATGCCCATGCCGTCGAGACAAGTTGAGAGATAGAGGGCCCTGATGTGAGGATCTTCTTCTTGAGCGTTGCGATTTCTTCTGCTCCCACCAATGCGTGCGCAACCGCAGGAACCGGATCTTGCCAAATCAACTGTTCCGCAGGAACAAGAGGCCCGAGGTATCGTGCAATTGGACCCATGTCACGGTGCGTCAACTTGAACCACGCCCTAGCGAATGCATCTGCAAAAACATCTGGGTTTTCGAAGAAGCGACGTGAGATGGCTTCGTAGATTGGGTCCGTTCGCAAAGCCAGATCTGTAGTGAACATAACCGGGGCATGCCGCTTCGATGGATCATGTGCGTCTAGCACAGCCTCTGATGCTTCACCAGCTTTCGGAATCCACTGCGTCGCACCAGCAGGGCTTTTTGTCTGCACCCACTCATACCTAAACAGAGTCTCGAAATAATCGTTGTCCCAAGTAATTGGCGTTGGCGTCCAAGCACCCTCGAGACCACTGCCGATAGTTTGTGCACCATTTCCAGTTCCAAATGTGTTCTTCCAGCCAAGTCCCATCTCTTCAATAGGGGCAGCTTCAGGTTCGGGTCCGACATATTTATTTGGGTCAGCTGCACCATGTGCCTTACCGAATGTATGTCCCCCTGCAATAAGTGCGACTGTTTCTTCATCGTTCATGGCCATTCGAGCAAATGTTTCGCGGATGTCCACTGCTGATGCCAGAATATCTGGATTGCCATTTGGTCCTTCAGGGTTTACATAGATAAGACCCATCTGAACAGCGGCGAGAGGATTTTCGAGAACGCGGTCTCCGCTATGACGCGAATCCGCGAGCCACTCAGCTTCCTTGCCCCAGTAAGTCTCGTCTGGTTCCCACACATCCTCGCGCCCGCCACCGAAGCCAAAAGTTTTCAAACCCATTGACTCAAGTGCGCAGGTGCCTGCAAATATCATGAGATCGGCCCACGAAATTTTCTTGCCGTATTTCTGCTTAATCGGCCACAACAATCTGCGTGCCTTGTCGAGATTTACGTTATCGGGCCAACTATTCAGCGGTGCAAAGCGCTGCATGCCAGCTCCGCCACCGCCTCTCCCATCGGATATGCGATATGTGCCCGCGCTATGCCAAGCCATGCGAATAAAGAATGGTCCGTAGTGACCGTAATCAGCTGGCCACCAATCTTGCGAAGTCGTCATTAACATTTCGATCTCACTCTTGAGTGCATCAAGATCGAGGGTTTTGAACTCCTGTGCATAGTCGAATTCTTTGCCCATGGGATCTGCCATCGGTGAGTTTTGCTGGAGCACTTTGAGGTTTAGTTGGTTAGGCCACCAGCTATTGCTAGAAGTACCTTCATTAGTTTGCTTACCACCTGTATGTGGGCAATTGCCTTCGCCGTCCATCTGTCCTCCAAATTAATTTATGCCAGTGACTCCGCTATTCAAAGAGTAACGGCTGAACCGCCTATACTTCAAAGATGCCGAAAGTAGTAGTGAAACGCGATTCCGGGGCGAAATTGGCGCCCATTTTCCTACATACGAGCTGGCGCACTGGTGGAACTGCACTGGCCTTCGCTTTTCGTGAACAACCCGCCTGCACCCTGTTCTACGAGCCGATCAACATTGCACTCCAGAATCCGGAAAAAGCCTTTCTTGCGAGCCCTGGCAAGTGGGACTCAAGGCATCCATCAAATCCACCATATTTTAATGAATTCAAGAAATTCCTTGCTGAGGGTGATTCAATTCGGAATTTTCCAAATCTTGACTTATTCACCTTTGAATCACCCAGCAGGGAGTGGTTATCCGAATTAGCCAGTTATCTGCACATGCTTGTAGATGATGCTCAGGGGCAAGGAAAAGTTCCTGTATTCAAATTTACGAATCTTGAAGGACACCTTGATTTCCTCAGAAATGAATTCCCCTCCTCTACAAATATCGCTGTAGCGCGTGGACGGTCCGAACAACTGATGGGCTGGCTGAGTCAAGCAGCGAGCGGGAATTACGAATTTTTCAAGGCGGGCTCAAAAATGATTGGAACCGAATCGACTAACGCTTTCACTGGCAAAAGAAAGTTAGAGCGACTCTCAAATAGTGACATTGCCTCTGTAATCGACGATTTCAATCAATACCGTGACCTTATTGATTCGTTTCACAACGAAATGGATTTTTGTATCAATATCTCGCCAGAGGTGATTTTTAAACCCGAGAAAATTCTCAAATTCGTCGAAAAACAACACTCACCCCAACTCGCCCTTTGGAAGAAAGCGCTGAAATACGTCGCTGAAAGTCGGCCCACAATTACGGGTGAAGATAACCGCCTTCAAAAAGCGTACATTCGAACCATATTGAAGGATCGTGAGATTGACCTTAGAAATAACGAAATTGAAGCAAAGAATCGCGAAATCAATAACCTTCACGCCCAGTATCAGAGGGTCACCAACTCAAGCAGCTGGAAAATAACAGCGCCATTGCGGCGCCTCGGCGCTTTGCTGAAAAAATCTAAAAACTAAGACTTGTCTTTACCCCAGCCGACTCTTTCCCAGATTCTCTCGTGAAAATAGTAGAGAAAAATCTTTGTAAAAAGCTCAGTCGCCGAGATTGCAATCGCGAAACTCATTTTGCGGGTGATGAGTATTGAAAGGATGAAGGTGTCCAATGTTCCGGTCAATCTCCAGGTAATCGCCTTGATTAGAGAACGACTGCGCATACTTTTACTCATGGTCACCTCATCTTCATTTGCACCGACATTTTGGAAGCAGACTAATCGCGAATTCTACGCAATCAAACTTCAAATCATTACGAGTAAGGCTAATTTTCAAAGAGTTTTGCCATGATTCTATTCACGTTCTCTTCAACCGGCGCCGTCCCATCAAGTACCAGCTCCGCATGGGATGGTCTCTCATAATTTTGACCGACCCCTGTGAAATTGGGGATTTCGCCTCTGCTTGCCTTCAAATACAAGCCTTTGGGATCTCGTTGTTGGCAAACCTCCACCGGAGTGTCCACAAAAATCTCAAGGAATTCGTCCTCCGCGAAAAGAGCGCGGGCTTGATTCCTATCAGCCTCGAATGGACTCACCAACGCGCCTATGGCGATTAGCCCCGCATCCACCATCAATTTACCCAGTTCGGCAACTCTTCTTACGTTCTCCGCACGATCTTCCTTCGTGAATCCCAAATCCTTATTTAAACCAAGTCGAAGATTATCCCCATCGAGAACATACGTATGCAAACCACGTGTTACCAATCGCTTCTCTAAGTGATCCGCGATGGTCGACTTACCCGAACCCGACAGGCCAGTGAGCCAGATGAATCGAGCAACTTGATTTTTCTGGCTCGAGCGAATTGCCTTATTTACTTCATATCCTTGTGAATGAATATTCGAACTCCGACGCAAGGTATGTAAGAACATGCCGGCACCGACAGTTTTAGAGGTCTGACGATCCACCATGATGAAATTGCCATACTCCCTAGATTGAGAATAAGGAATAAGCGCCAGCGGCATATCGCAGGCGACCTCGACGGTTCCGATTTCATTCATCTGTAGATTGCGAGCCGACAATTGAGAGCCCGAATGAATATCAAATTTACTTCGGATCTGAGTGACGATCGCGGGAGTTTGAGTCGAACCATTAATCAAGAAATACGAGCGAGAATGAATAAGTGGGTCTTCATCTAACCAGACTAGATTTGCGGTAAAGCGGTCGGTGAACTCAAGGGGTTCTGGACTCTTAGCAATAATGTCACCGCGTGCCGCATCGATATCCGGCTCTAAAACCATGGTGGTAGCAAAAGAATTTTCGGCCACACTCGCGTCCCCCGAATAAGTAACTATCCGCGCAATTTTCGCAGTCTTATTACTGGGGTAAATACGAATCTTGTCCCCAGTCCTAAAATTCCCCTCACTGACTGTTCCGGATAAACCTCTGAAATCTTGCGCTCGTGAAATAAGTTGTACCCGCATCCGAGCGCTTTGATCTTCAACCTCTGGTGGTGCCCACGTTTGAATTGCTTCTAGTAGGGAAGGTCCTACATACCAAGGGAGATTCCCGCTCTTTACGATGACGTTATCGCCCTTTAATGCACTCATCGGAATAGTGATTACATTTGCAATATCTAACCGGCTTAGCACGGTCTGCAAGTCCGAAGAAATCTGGTCATAAATTTTCTCATCAAAATGGACTGCATCCAATTTATTGATTGCAACAATCGCTAGATTCACTCCCATGAGAGAGCAAATGGTTAAATGGCGGAGAGTTTGATCGCGTACGCCTTTTGTGGCATCGACAAGAACTATGGCGATATGTGCTCGCGAGGCAGCAACTGCCATGTTTCTCGTGTACTGCTCATGCCCGGGCGCATCAGAAATAATCAGACGGCGTCCATCCAATAAAGACATCGATCGGTATGCAACGTCAATTGTTATGCCCTGTTCCCTTTCGGCCTCGAGGCCGTCGGTTAGTAGGCTGAAATCAATCTCATCGGCGGGAATTGTCGAACCACTTCGACGTGTCTTTCGTGCCGCCGAAATCGTGTCATGCGGGACGCTCTCAGTCTCAACAAGTAACCGTCCAATGAGAGTACTTTTCCCGTCATCCACGCTTCCACATGTCAACAACCTAACAATTGGAAGATCCATCAGAAGTACCCTTCCGATTTCTTTTTCTCCATTGAATCTTCCCTATCTCCGTCTATTAAGCGAGTCGCGCGTTCGCTCAAAGTCACCTCTAGTACCTCTTTTACGACATCTGTAATGGTAAGCGCATCTGATTCAACTGCAGCAGTCAATGGATAACAGCCCAACGTTCGGAATCTCACCATCCGCATTTCTGGCACTTCGCCTTCATTGAGGCGATATCTCTCGTCGTCAACCATGATGATCTGATCCCCGCGAAGAACTGTGGGTCGCTCTTTTGCAAAATATAACGGGTTAACGTCAATATCCTCTTGCAAGATGTAATGCCAGATATCGGCCTCCGTCCAATCCGACAATGGAAACACCCGCATACTCTGTCCGGGAGCCAATCGCGTGTTGTAGGTGCGCCAGAGTTCGGGTCTCTGGTTCCTGGGGTCCCAACGATGCCCCGACTCGCGGATACTAAAAATTCTCTCTTTTGCTCGGCTCTTCTCTTCATCGCGTCGAGATCCGCCAATAGCTGCATCGAAATCGTATTTATCCAAAGCCTGCTTTAACGCCACGGTCTTCATTACTCGGGTGTACTCAGAAGCGCCATGATCAAAGGGGTTAATTCCCGCGCTTATGCCTTCTTCATTCGAATGTGTAATCAACTTCAAACCATACTTTTGGACCACCTTTTCTCTGAAAGTGATCATCTCCTTGAATTTCCACGTGGTATCTACATGCATCAGAGGAAAAGGAATTGGAGCGGGGTGAAATGCTTTGAGCGCGAGATGAAGGAGGACCGAAGAATCTTTCCCAATCGAATAGAGCATTACGGGGTTGCGAAAGGTAGCCGCACTCTCCCTGAGTATCTCAATAGACTCACTTTCGAGACTTCGAAGAATCCTGGAATCTACCTTCATGAGTCCGAATTTTCGATTTTTACGAAATCGAAATCCGATATCTCTCGGTTTATCCCTTGGGACTTCAGGGCATCTAAGTATCGAATTTGGCTCTCCTGTTTGGCATCTTGTTTCAAGGTTCTTGGGGTTAAATCAACGGAGTCAGAATATATCGAATCCTCCCAATCAATAAATCGGATCACTGATCGCATGACTTCTGGCTCAAATAGACGCTCATAATCCACGTCCAAAATCTCACATCCAGCTACACGCGCAACCTTCAAATTCTCAGCATAAAATCTCTCGTTCACCTTTATGTATCCCTGCAGTCTCTTCTCATTAACATCGATTACGACATCGCTCGAGTCCTTGCCATGCCAAACGCCTGTCTCATGAGCCTTCATGTGGGACATATAGCGATCCAGGTGATTGCGTCGGATGAATACGATTTGAGGTTGAAATTCGGTGATGATCTTCGCCAGAGTCTCATCGTGAAGGTGATATGGAAAAATCTTGAATATATGAATTCCTGGATTCTTGAGTGTGTTGCGTATGACTCTACTTGGATTAAGTCTCGCTGCCTCAAATCGATAATACTTCCAGGCTTTCTTCTGCCCGAAGAAATTGATCAGAAATCTCGCATGGAAGGTGGGGTACATATTGGAAATCTTATAAATGATTTTTGACCATTGGTTGAATGCAAAAAATTCCCCATAATAACTAAAACCGGTTTCTGGCTGCTTCAGCAGACTGCCCAGAGCCGTTGTGCCTGAGCGGGGAAATGACATAATAAAAACTAATCTAGATTTAGTCGTATCGGGTTGAGGATTCGTTCGATTTTTTAAAGACATGATCGCAAAACTTGAAACGTAAGAAGGGAAAAGTCTCACAGCGTTCAACCCAGCGTGAAGCGCCTTCAAATCTCGAATTATTGCAACCATGGTGGCAGATTATACTAGGTGCCCTCTCCTAAATTGGTGCATTCAAAAGTGAAACTCACTTTGCCTTCGAGGGTTTTGATATCACTTTCTTTGCCATGCGGGAAAGATCAGCGATATCTGAAGGCCTTCTCACCTTCAAAACTCGTAGTATTCCGACTCGGATCAATCGATAGTAATAACGACGGCCACGGGTATCTTGGAAAGTAAACCTCTCAACCGAATTCCAATGTAATCCCCACGTCAGCTCTAAGTTTCGATAACTCGATCCTGGCAAACGTCGGGCTCGCGCAAGGGCGGGCGCGTAGATTATGAAGGTCCGTTGATCGTTGAAATCGACGACCCCCTCCAATCCGTTCCCAGATTTGGATATAAATGCGCGCATCCCAGAAAAAATTATCTTTGAATCCAACTCTCCTTCCGTGAAATAGCTATATGGGGTGGAGCCAGGGACAATTAGATCAAGAATTTGGTGTGGGCTAAGTTTTTTAGTTCCGGCTAATTCTTCAAAGGAAAATCGTGAGTCACCTGAATGAAGTCCATAGATCCTTCGTAAGGAGGACATAGAGTCATTGCGCACGTCATATCTCTCGTGCAAAACCTTCCAAGGGCCGAAAACTCGAAAACGCACTTGAATACTCTTGTCGGAGAAGAATTTTTTCACCACTAGTGCGAACGAATCGAAACTCATACTTCGGGCATCAATCAAGACTTCGGCATCTGCGATCTTAAAATTTATAGAACTTCCCTTACGCAAATATGCCAAACCGGGTATGTAGTTGGCCAAATTCGGTCTGTTGTGTTCTAGAACTTTGGCCATATTTTCCTCGACTGTGCTTATGCCCAGGTGCCAAGACTTTGCCTCTCGTTCTGGCACCAGTCTTAAGCCAGCCATAAGCGCGCGCCATCCAAGCTCGGTGTCTTCAGCCATCTTGAAGATGGGGTTATACATGCCGATGGCATCCCAAATTTTCTTCTTAATCGAGAAGGTGGCACCCACCACCGCTCTGAAACTGTCTAAGTCCGGAGATCGCAAATCATCCGTAAGTTTTATAAGCAACTCCCAAGAATCCTTGCTCTCGCTTTCACTGTGCAAAGTATCAAATTGGCCGGCAAGAAGCTTTTCGTGAAGTACCTTCGGCTGATAATCCCAGTTTGGGACAAATCTTTTCCAACCTAAGACTAAATAGTCATCGTCATCATGGTGCCATTTCATATGCTCCGAGAGATGCTGTGGATCAAAGACCATATCGGCATCATGCATCCACAAAACATCTGCATCCACTTGGCCAGAAGCAAAATTTGTAGCTTGTGTCTTGCCCCACTGCTCATCAGTATTAGTGAACTTAATAATCTTTGTATTCTTAGGTCTGATCGGCGGCAATTTCAATGCCGGAGTGGAGCCATCATCAACAATTACCAATTGAATCAATCGCTGCGGATATGTTTGAGCAGCAAGCGATGCCACTGAAAGATCCAGTTTCTCCTGACCATTTCTACAACACACGATAATTGCGACCGAGAGCCTCGGATCAGCGGTAATGGACAAGTTTTCTGGCCGGGTATACCTCCAGGCATGACCTGTCATTTGCCAGTACCAAATTCTTCAGACTGCCAAATACCAGTTCTCTGCTCAATCGAATTATTGAGATATTTGGAGTAATGAGTGATGTACGTCTGGGGAGTAAGACTGCGACGATAAATGTAGCCATTTCCGTAGGTTCTAAAAATACGCCCCCCTTGGGATTTCACGCCCGAGAGGAGAAACTTATCTACCGCACTTTTCCCTTCGCCGAACCAACCCGCTGCCTCGCCCGCATCTCTCCTCACAAGAATGGTTCCGCCGCAAACCCAATCATCCCATTCCTCAACGGAAGAGATTCCGGCGGCCAAGACCTTCCGAGTAGTGAGATCTAAGTCCTCAATATAAATGTAATTCATCGCCCTGCCCGCGACTTCGGCTCCTTTATCCAGAAGCGTGTCCAGCAAATCCTGTAGATGTTCGGGGCCATAGATGTCGTCATCGTCCATCTTTGAAATAAATTGTCCGCTCGACTCCGCAGCCAAGACACTCAATATTGAACCTAACGTTTCATGTCTTTCAAAATTCCTTACTTTTACATCGACATTACGACTCTCCAATTTTCTGATCAATTCCTTGTGCTTACTACTCAATGAGAAATCGTGAATACCAATCATCAATTCAAACTCTGGCAACTTCTGTCTTGCCAGTTGATTCAATATCTTCAAAAAATCAGCAGGTCTGGCGGTGGAAATCACAACGGATAGTGATGGATACGTCTCAATCTTCGAGCGCCTAGTCGCGCGCAGCGCCCTTAGTGCCTTTACTTCCTCCTCATAGCTCTGATCGCCCATAGGCCTCATCTAAGGATCATCTCTTTGCAGCGCATAAATTGGATGATACAACTTTTGCATTAAATTTCTCAATCAGGCGTGGCCGCGACGACTTTGAAGGCGTTGAAGAAGAGGCCGAAGGAGAAGGTGTCGCCATATCGAAAATCACTTGATCCTTGTTCAACCTGTCAAAGAGTAAAGGTGCTTGAACTGGGTCCCAAATCACCACCGAGCCAATTCCAGGTGCATACCCGTTTGAATTTGAGAGTGGAACCGTGAGAGTTCGGACCTTGCTTGCGGATAAATTGCCAAGATTTTGTAGTAACGACAATAGGTCGTTCGATCCGAACCCGGGATCTGTAGATATTGAACCGATAGAGGCATTGAATACTTTAACCAACGCAGTTGGATTCAAAAGGATCCCAGCACTTGTCACTTTATGGAAGACCGAACTAACAAATGCTTGTTGCCGCCTCATCCTTCCGATATCACCAGTTCCGTCAAATTCACGAGTACGTACATACGCAAGTGCTTGTGCCCCTTGAAGCGTGTGAACACCCGATGACATGACCAGATGACTCTTTGGATCATTGATCGCAGTCTTGCTGCATACCTCGATGCCGCCCAACGAATCGACAATTTTCGTAAACCCGGCAAAATTGATTTCAACATAATGATCTATATGTAATTTGGATTTGCTCTCTAGAGTCTGAATGAGCAACGCGGCGCCACCCCAGGCAAACGCAGCATTTATCTTGGATTGGACCGGACCCTCAACAAGTTTGCCGGAACTACTAATATGCGAAGGGATCGTTGCCAAAGTATCCCGAGGAATAGAGACAATTACGGCGTTGCTACGATCCTTACTAATATGAACCAAAAACATTGTGTCAGAACGCCCGCCGGCTGCCGTCTTGGTACTCCCGACTCGTAATTTCTTTAGTTCGGTTTTTGTAAGTCCGCTTCGTGAATCCGAACCCACAACTAGGAAATTGAGGGCTGTTGACTCTTTCACGGCGCGGGTCTTCAGTCCCCCAAAAACATCACTATGGGACATCGATCCTACGACTCTATTTAAGCCTACCCATGAGAGAAGTGAAGCAAAAACGACTCCCAATGAAATGGCAGTCACAATCTTCACCAATCTTGGAGTCAACACCGAGGGATTGTAGCAACCAATTTTTGAAGAAGAATGCGGACATCATCAAATCACCTGCGCGAGAAAATGAGAATGCGTGCTTGATCACCACGATGTGCGCTTCCCGCTTCATAGACATCAACTCGGAGAATTATCGGTTCGGCGATGACCGCTTCCGCTGTTAATCTAGCGAGATAGCCGTCAAAACCGCGAGCAATAAAGTGCTCATTATTCACTCCTATAACTAACCAGCCGCCAGGTCGTACTAGTTCAATCAGATTCTCAATCGCCTCAGGTCCGAGATGGCCATGTGTAAAGGTTCCAGAACAAATAAGTGCGTCGTATGGGTCTCGCGTCAGCAGAACTTCCTGGGTGAGATCTCGCTCGAATAACTCGCGGTAAACGGGGTCGCCATTTAGACGCGTTTTTCCTTTGGCCTGCTCCAGCATTTCAGAAGAAATGTCGATCCCGTCAACCGTTATTTCAGAGCGATGTGCTACGAGATAGGTACCTGTCAATCCTGTACCCGTGCCCACGTCAACTACATGCAGAGCATTTCGAGGGACTTTCTCGTTGAAAACCTCAGCTATTGCCTTCGGATAGCGGTACTGCTTCTTCTCTACAAATTCAGATTCATAGGTGGATGCCCACTTCGCGTACAGTCTCCGATTGTCTTCAGGAGTCTTTACTGAATACGCCTCAGTAAGCCCAAGAGGTGCTGACGTTTCTTCATCCGCCATTTAGGGAGCATAACCAAGAGAAGTGACGATGTATCTAGATATGCCTAACTGCTTGCCGGACACCCCGACCTGTTCGCTCAGTGGCGAAGTTGAGCGCTCTTGCGCCGGATTACCGTTTTAAATTTATATCCGTTCTTCTCTGCAATCGCCTTGAGTGATTTTGAGATTTCTCCGATATCAAAGTCATAATTGATCACCGCGCCGTTTAGGCCTATAAAAGTCCCTTTTACGTGGCGCATGAGAGTCTTACCGGATTGAAAAGAAGTCTCGCCGCTTGCTCCAAACGAGAAACCCTTGCTCTTCTCAGTTGTCTTCTCGTAGAGAAATACAGTCTTCTCTTCGCCATCAACAAGAACGGCGTTTTCATACGTAATTTTCTTCTCCCCTGATCCACCCTTGGCATCAAGTAATTCGCAATCGACAGTGATATCCGAATCTCCGCCTTTGACCGGGGAAAGCGCAAGTGACTCCAACTTTGCGAAGATTTCTTGGACGATTTCTTCTTTCACTTTCGACCCCTAACTTTTAGGAATGACAGCAATCAATTTGGAGAACGGACTCTCCACCCCCGAATAAAGAGCCACCACGCCAATGTGAGTAGCGATTTTTGGTTTGAGCTTCATTATCGTGCATGTGAAAATTTTCGCTGTAGTTTTGCAGTAGGAGAGCAAGGCGAGCGTTGGTCCGTATGCTCCTGCGCGGTAGCCGAGAATCTTCTTTCCAGCTGTAGATACCGGTGCTTTCCAGGAAACTCGAACTGATTTGGATAGTGCAACAACTTTCACCGCTTGAGGTGCCGTTAACCTCGGCTTGGAAGTCGCCGCAGAGGGCGGTGATGTACTTCCTGCAACAACTTTGTAGCGCGGGAATGACGGATAACTGGACCCCAGTGAGGAAATGATCCTGACTTGAACGTAATAGGTCGCTCCCAATTTGAGCCCGCCAATGAGACAACCCGTGGCGGTTGAGGTTCCTTCGGTGCAGTAACCCGCCCTAGAGCCGATCGAAATTTCCGGTCCCGTAAATGCCTCAGCCGAATACCAAGCAAACTGTCCAGTGCCAAAAGTGGAAGGCGGCGTCCACTTGACGGTCAACATTCCCTTGCTATCACCTGTTGCAGAAACATTACTCGGAGGAGAACCCGCATTGCCCGGAGATATGGGTTTCATGGCACTCGGCCCGCCCGTACCAGCACTATTGGCTGCCACTACATCGACGTAGTACGCCGAACCGGTCATCAATCCACTAATGACGCAACCCAGGCCAGTCGATGAACACGATGCAAAAACCGGAGAAGTGGTGGGAGGTGGGACTGTCCATACTCTCGCCGTGTACGTGAGGGTCGACTCTCCCCCATTAGAACTCGGCGGATCCCATGTGACCGCTACCTGAGTCGGCCCTGCCATCGCCTCGATATATTCAGGCGCGGAAGGGAGCGAAGCCGCTGCCACTGGCGAGATCATGAATGCGCCTAGAGCGAAGACCAAAAGAATGAGTACCGATTGATTACCGCGACAACACGGTGCTTTCGTTGAACCTTGGCTTCTCATCACCGCCACCTCCTAACAAGTGATGTGAAATTTCACTTTGATGCTACAACTGCGGTCCAGATTTGTCTCCAAGAAAGAGGAGAATTAGCCCTATTTCCTTCTAAGGATCCACATAAACGCAAGAGAATTCTCTCAGAAAATGCACAAGATCATCGACAAATATTTTCATGTGGGGCAATAGGGCCCGACTTCGCTTGAGGAGTAAGTCATGAAAACTAAGAAAATATTGGGCGCAGCCCTCTTGACTGCAGGATTGGTCATGAGTTCGGTGAGCGTTGTAAGCGCCGATGAGACTTCTGCCCCAAAATCGTCTCAATCCAATTCCGCTAGCAGCGCAGATTTACTCGCCTACAAGACGGCTCTTTTAAAGTTCCGAATCGCACTCACTGTCAATTCGATCAACTACCGAATCGCAATGGAGAAGTACTGGGCCGATTGGAACGCGACTCTCGATAAGTACCTGGCGCCATATAAGGCAGCTTTAGAGCAGTATCGGGTCCTTGAAGCCGCTTACATCGCAAAATTGGCACCTATCGCAGCTGTTCGAAAAACAGCGGTAGACAAGGCAGATAGTGCATTCCTTGCAGCCCTGGCAGTCGCCACTACTGATGCACAACTCGAGCAAGCTCTTAAGGATCATGCAACAGCAACTTCTGCGGCAAATGAAGCCTTCAAGATAGCCAGAGCAGCCCTGGGTGCCGAACCGGTTAAACCAGTTAAGCCAGCAGAGTTAACTAGGCCACCAGCCCCAGTCAAAGCAGATAATCCCGTAAAACCACTCGCACCAACCAAGCCAACTAAGCCAGTTAAAGAAAAGGTCCAAAAAACTAAATAGCGAATAATCAAAACTCCCGGCTCATACTCGAGTCGGGAGTTTTGATTTGAATGTACAGAAAACGGAATGGCGTACGAATTCTCAAGCCTTAAAAATGGAATCCCAGGAGATTGGAATGAATGAAAATCCCGTTACCCAATCAGGGGTTTCCTGAAGAAACGTCTGAATCTCAGTCCATTCCTGAATTTCTGCCTTGGCGTAGGTCCGCTGACGAGGGGTAAAACAAGAAAGGTTTTTGTTTTCGTATGCGAACATCGCTACCTGAAAATCGACGATCTCCTTCTGAAGATTCCAATATTTGTTCAAGCTCGCGCTTGTAAAAAACCAAGACCATAAGCCGTTGACGGGTTCGTAACTTTTCTTATAAATCTTCTCTTGCGCCTCATATGCCAGAACCTGAGCCTTGACCTTGTTGCATGCAGTTGACCCAGGAAGTGGTTCTGCTGCGGATGCGCCAGTTGCAATGAGAGTGGTAATCATGATGCCCAGAGCCACTCCTGAAGCCAGAATCCGCTTCATGTGATACCCCCTTTTTTTGAATACTGTAGCCACTTCCAGGCCCCTTGACTATCTACCGAGTTGACTAATCAAAGACGGTAATGAATGGCCGCTAAGGCGACGGTACTTACGCGACAGCAGGAGCAAGCGGACTGCATGCTAGGTAATTATCCCTAGTGGAATATGCGCGATCCTCTCTCAAAACACAAGGGTAAACACATCGCAAAGTGGTGTGAAGCACCGATGTTTGGCACTCAACCGACGGGCAGAGTGTGGACATGGCAACAGAAATCAAGAAATCCAAGATATTCATCATAGTTTTAACTATCTCGGCTACCACACTTTTCGCCGGTATAACGTATGCACATGCATCAGCAAATCCCGCCACAAGCCAGACTTCTCCAACTCTCGTGTGGCCCGCAAGTTACGGCAACCCAGGTGGATTGCCCAACGCCTTAACTGGCGCAGCAACGGCAGGGTGGAAATATGGGACCGCCGGAACTGGCGCGCAATCTGTTCCAGCAGCGCCAGGATGGCCGGTAGTAGTAGCTGACCAAGCGGGCAGTATTAGTACCTCTGGCGATATCGCCGTAGTTGATGCGACAGATATAAGTGCTAGTTACTTAATCGTGACGGTATACATCACAAATATGAAACAGCTGGCCCTTACCTATAATTCTTATTGTCTTCCAATTCGAATTTATTCCGCTGCCACATTCTCAGATGGCGCGATCGCGTGGAGTGCTTCTCCAGTCGTTGATAGCAATTCGATTAATACTGCCAACACCTATCTCACAAATACGCAAGGTTTTGAGTCCTTTAAACTTGCAACGGGGGTAGATAAATACTATGCAATCACTCTTGATGCAGGTGGGACTTACTACCCTTACCAAACGGGTGCTCCTGGCTCAGCCACCACACCTGCCCTGTACATCACAGCGCAAAGAACCTCATAACCCAATAACCGGCTCCCCAATTATTTGGGTAGAGGACATTGGAGGAGAAATTATGATGACTAGGTGAAGCGCTGTGCTCTTGCTGGACAGTGCAGGGAACTCCATGTTGGCGCTTATTAGCAACAACCAAGAGACAACTAACACAGGAAAACAGAGTACTCAATCCAGCAGCGATCCAGCGTCAGATCCAATACAATTTCACATGATCGTTGACTCCGCCCTTTACCAAAACGGTAAGCGCGTCGAGGGACCCGCCGATATTTCGGATCTGGTAGACATCGCTAAATCGAGTGGGGGGTTTGTCTGGTTGGGACTAGTAGAGCCGACCCACGACGAACTTCAGATGATCGTGGGCGAACTGAAATTCCACCCCCTTGCTGTGGAAGATGCAGTGCACGCTAAACAGCGTCCAAAGTTAGAAAACTATGAAGGGCTTACGTTCTTCGTTCTAAAAACAGTTTTCTTTGATCCCACCGAAACGGAAATCTCCACTGGTGAATTACTCTGCTTTATCTCAGATCACTTCATCGTGATTGTTCGACACGGCGAAGGATCTCCCCTAGTTTCAGTGCGGAAGGATTTAGAGGCCAAACCGGAGTTGTTAGCACTTGGACCTTTTGCAGTTCTTCACGCTGTTCTAGATCGAGTCATTGATGGGTACATCACGATTGCCACAGCCCTTGAACAGGAGGTTTCGAACTTAGAAACCAAAGTCTTTAGCGGTAAACGCCAAACCTTCTCGCAAGATATCTACTTTCTAAAAAGAGAATTCATCGAGTTTCGTCACGCGATTGAGCCCTTAGTGGCCCCCGTACAGAAAGTATCCGGCGAGAACTTCCCCCTTGTGCCCGAGCCCTTGAAGCCCTTCTTCCGCGACACATTGGACCACTTAATGCGCGCGTGCGACCATGCCATCGGATTGGATTCTCTGCTCACTTCTGTTCTACAAGCAGATCTAGCCCATGTTCAAGTTCAGCAGAATATTGATGTAAGAAAAATCACGGCGTGGGTCGCACTTGCATCAGGTCCAACAATGATCGCCGGCATCTACGGAATGAACTTCGAACACATGCCAGAGCTCAGCTCTCGTTTTGGCTATCCACTTGTGATCGGTGCGATGGTTTTCTTGACATTTTTTCTTTTTCGAAAATTTAAGAAGGCTGATTGGCTTTAGTCTCTATCGCCTTTTACGAGGCATCAATCGCGATCGATTGGAATCACCTTCACTCCGTCCGGTTCGGCAAGTAAAAGAACGCTGTCGCCATCAACTTTTGACAAGATCCTCAATACATCTTCTGTAGGTCCAAAACTGCTTGTTTCATCAACTCGTCTCCAGGCCTGGACTCGCGCACCCGTCTGGTGAGCTATCGCGCGGTTTAATTCAATGTCCTTCGCTCCGACTAGGAAAACAAACTGAAGTCCCTTTTGACCCGGAATCCCAAGCTCTCGTTCGTTCCTATAAATCATCCAGTGGTAGCCGGCAACTGCAAAGGCTGTCAGTAAAATGCTCATGGTAAATCGTGCTCGGTGAAAAGTGACGATCCCGAAATTTCCTTTGAATACATCGTCAAAGAAGAAGAAAACCCCGACTAGCAAAGCAACTACTCCAGCCAGACCCCCAACACCAAACAATAGGAAGAGGTAGATCCTTCGGGTAGGCGATGCATATTCTGCTGGAAATTTCTCCGTGACAATTTGAATCCTTCTCCAGAAGATCCACCATACTGGTCCACCGATGATCAAGAGTGTGCCTGCAGCAATCAAAGTATTACTAGATCCGTTGCCGCCGACGAGAGTCGTAGAACTAGTGAGCTGTTGAACAAGTGCCGTAAGAAGCACCCCAATTCCACCGGCTGCGGCCGCAAGTCCAATACCGGCAATTAAATATTCATAAATCCGCTGTGCTTCAGTTCGGGCAGCGACTCTCTCTTCATGAAGTACCGCATGGTGGTACCACCACGTAATCAAGCCAACTATTGCCGCGCCTGCGAAATTTGATGCGTTCTGAAAGTGAAATGCTGCCTCGGTAGAGGCTGGATCCCCTATGAGCCAGACTAAAACTTGGTAGAGAACCGTGCTGGCACATGAGACCGCGACTATCAACCCCCCAGCCACGCCTGCTAGCAATACATAGCCAAACCAGAGTGAGTCTTTGGAAGATTTTGAGTATGTCCTGATCCAGTAAAGCCACCAAACCGGTATTCCAACGATCAAGGTGATGGCACTCAACCACATGGAGTCGCCACCTCGCATGAAAATTGCATCTCCACCTAGATGAAATACACGATCAAGTCCTGCAGAGAGCAAATCGCTCAAGCCGACAAAGACGGCCACCAGTCCAATAAGTGATCCAAAGAGCTGGTGGTACCTGGAACTAGCCGCTGGTGTCACTCGAACATTGAGCCACCAATGTGCACCCCAGATCGCTCCCCACACAATAAATCTGGCGATTGACTCGCCGTTGTATTTCAAGTCGCTTACTGCCCACGCGAGAATCTCGCGGAACGCAAAGAAAGTAAAGAGAAGCGCGGTTATGGAAGATGCGGTTATGTAGAAAGTCCAGCCGAATAATTTGGCCTCAACAGGCTCAGCAATGAATTTGCGCCGCGTCCAGAAAGCCAAGAGTGCGTACAGAGGAACACCAACAACAACGAATGAGAAGTTTCTGGCTAATCCCGTTTGGTCTGAAATTATGATGCTGTCACCCCGCAAAAGCCGGCCGAGTAATCCGTAGAGGCCGACCCCTGATACAACGAGGAGTCCATACATGAGGAGAAATTGGAAGAATCTTCTAACGGAATTCCCTGTGACTGGGCCGTGCTCATCGCGACCAGTAAATCTTCGAATGACAAGAATGACCACTACAAGAAGAATGACTGGGAAAAGAGCCCCGATTATCATTTGGTAATCACTCCACAATCATAAAGTGGCCATGGGATTCCAGTTAACAACCAATGATCATTCACGTGGACGAGACGAAAGGTGTGGTCTTCCACCCTCACTGCGTCAAACGGTGCGCCCGACGGGTAATCGACTTTAACCCAAACCTGCGCATGCTCACCGTCGATCTCAGTTTTAACAAGATCTACTCGTGCCGTATCCACGGTGTAAACGCGATCAAGATCTTGAACATCGCACGAACTTTCCGATGAGATGAACTGCGCTGCCTTCTCATAATTGCCCTTGAGCACGGCGCTCAAGTAACTCTGCACAGTCCCCTCCGGCGTCGAAGGGTCAAGTTTTTTAGATGCGCCCCCAGACGTAAAGAGAGTAACAAGAACAACTGCGCCAACCAGTAGCGCGAAAACAACGGCCAATAATCCGTTCGGTGACTTTTTCATTCTCAAAGCCTCCTTATGGCCCCGTACGTGGCTCACGTTTAAACAGTACGCCGATTACAGTGGAATGGTGGGGTTCGCATTCTCGATCTAGTCACAAACTAGTCGCTTAGCCCGAGAAAAGAGGGGCATCCCCTTTGGGTAAGATTCTCCCGTGGAACTTCAAAAGGTCATTCTCTACTACGGCTTCACGCCCATTGCCGACCCCGAAGCAATCCGACTCTGGCAGCAAACCCTCTGCGAATCACTCGGCCTGAATGGACGCATTCTAATTTCACCCCATGGCATAAATGGAACTTTGGGTGGCGATATGTTCGCCCTAAAGAAATACGTAAAAGCGACGAAGGCCTACCCGGGATTTAAGAAGATTGACTTTAAATGGTCAGATGGAGAAGGCGATGATTTTCCACGCCTCAAAGTTCGCGTGCGAGATGAGCTCGTTGCCTTTGGCAATCCGACCGAACTTGAAGTTAATGAATATGGTGTTGTTGGCGGAGGCGTGCATCTCAAGCCCTACGACGTAGAGAAGTTGGTCAAAGAACGCGGTGACGATGTTGTTTTCTTTGATGGTCGCAACGCCTTCGAAGCGAAGATTGGAAAATTTCGAAATGCTGTAGTTCCGAATGTGACTACTTCTCGAGACTTCATCAGCGAGATAGAAAGCGGCAAATACGATCACTTGAAAGAAAGACCGATTGTCACCTACTGCACAGGAGGCATCCGTTGCGAAGTTCTTTCATCGGTGATGAAAAAGCGCGGATTCAAAGAGGTCTACCAAATTGAAGGTGGGATCGTGCGCTACGGCAAAAAGTATGGCGATAACTCGCTCTGGGAAGGATCGCTCTACACCTTTGACGCACGCATGGCTGTTGACTTCTCAGAAAATGCAAAAATCATCGGCGAATGCGAAAAATGCGCCGCTGCCACCAAGCAGTTCTACAATTGTGCCAATGTCGCCTGTCACCAGCTGGTCTTACTCTGTGAGGAGTGCGCCAAAAACCAGTCGAATAAATATTGCTCGCACGACTTATCTAAATCTTCGCAATGGGAATCACAGCCGATCGGGTAGCGACAATGTCCTAGTACCTTGTGCTTATCCTTTTGCGGATGCCTCTTCTTCAGCAATCTGCTTGCGGACGTCGTCCATATCCAAACCCTGGACAGCTTGAATCAACTCTTCAAATGATGGAGCAGGAAGCGCACCTGGTTGGCTGAAGACCAAGATTCCATCCTTGAATGCCATCAGCGTCGGAATGGAAGTAATTCCAGCACCTTGCGCTAACTCTTGCTCAGCCTCAGTATCAACTTTGGCGAATGTAATCTCCGGAAATTGTTCAGAGGCTGCTTCGAAAATTGGAGCAAACATCCGACATGGCCCACACCAGGCCGCCCAGAAATCTACAAAAGTGATCCCGCCTTTGCTGACTGTCTCGCCAAAGGATTCGTTGCCGATATTAATTGTCGCCATATTAGTTAGTCCTTCCCGACAACTCTTGAAGTTCTTCAATCGTTAATTATTAACCGAAGTTAACATTCTTTTATTCCTTATGCATCCTGTAACCGGGATCACACAATTGGCCGTAAAATTACGCTGAAATCTCCTTGATCACGGCAAATTGAGTCCGCATCCGAATTTGGAATCCTAAAGCTTTATACAGGCGGATTGCATTTTCATTGGTCTCAGAGACATGAAGGAAAGGAGTATCCCCTTCTGCTCGAATAATTGCTGCCACTGCTTTAACGAGGCGGCCAGCCATTCCTTTGCCTCTTTGCGATTCATCCGTGCAGACGGCGCTGATCTCGCGCCAACCTTGTGGATGAATCCGGCATCCCGCCATAGCGACAAGGGCGCCGTTGGCGCGAAATCCCAGGTACCCACCAAGCTCGATCGTGCGCGGAAGAAACGGTCCCGGCTGAGTGCGGGAAACAAGATCGAGCATCTCTGGAACATCCTCATCAGCAAGAGGAATTGCCTCGCCATCAATTTCACCTAGGACATTTTCACCCGTCATCTGCAGACCAAAACCACCATCAATAATCTGCCATCCATCAGCGATGTATAAGTCCCGACCTGTTAGTACTGAATGCCCATCTGACCCGATTAACTCGGCAAGATCGCGCCAAGCTTGCGGATTGTGATGATCTTCAATTGCGCTGAACGGAGAGATGTCTACTGGATAACGTCGTGCCATGCCATGCACTTCTGCCATCAGGGCGTGAGGCCCACTGAGCGATGACCACACCGCGTCGTCTAATACTTGGGTTTGATCAATCTCTCTCACCATAAAAATGAACCTTAACGTTAGAAGCGACAGCGAAGCATAACTCCAAACGTGAGACAGCTCAGAACGAAAACCGCCCTGATAACCTGTATCTCCCTAGAGGCGGGAAAGTCAATGGATTCAATCTGGCAACGAGCAATCGCTCCTTTTGCCAAGCGCAAGTACTGGATTCAATGGATTCTCGTAACCTCAAGCGCCGCCGCCGTTTCATGGCTTGTCGGCAATCAAGTGATCGACAATGGTGGGCTCGTTGCAGCTATTGTCGCAACTTTAACTGTTCGAATATCCGTAAATAAGTCGCTGCGAGAAGGATTTGGGCAACTCCTTGGAACCGCAATTGGCGTAGGAACAGCCTTCATATCACTACATTTCTTCGGCTTTGGAGTGACAACTGTTTTCGTAACCGTCATCCTTTCCCTTGTTGCATCCCGTGCTCTTCACCTAGGTGAGGTCGCCTCGATCAATGTGCCCATCACCGCACTGATAGTTCTCGGCCCTGGCCTTGCTGAAACAAAAGCGATTCACCGGACTCTTTCGACGGTTGTTGGAATGTGTATTGCAGTAGTTTTTTCTTACTTTGCCCACCCGAAGTCCCCCGCAGGTCGCACGATTGATCGCATTCAATCGTTGGCAAATAAGTCAGCAGACTTACTCGATTTGATGTCAGAAGCCGTGTTTTATGGATACACACGAGACATCGCGGGCAAGATGCTTGGAGCGGCGCGTGTGCTGGTCGAAGAAATCCCCACCGTGCGAGCCCAAGCACTCGAAGCTCGCTCGTACGCACGGTGGTTCCCTATGGCAAGGGAAGAGGAAGCTGAAGAACTCTATGAACGCGGAGTTGCCATCGAACATTCGGTTGTGCAAGTGCGAACCATCGCGAGAACCCTCTTTGATATCTCTCTCGATAAGGATCTACCACCGAGCATCACGGAAAAAATCTCGCACGCCCTTTCCTCCGCGGGCCTCGCCATTCGACGAGAGAGCACGACCATCGGTGATGAAATATCTGAAGCAACTCATAATTCGCGCACAAATGATTTGCGCGCGGCACTCAAATCCCTTGCCGAAGAATTCATGGAGCGCGGACAAAAAATACAAGTCGCACAATTTGCACGTGGCATTTCTCTGGTAACAAACTTGGAGCGGATCGCAGATTCCCTTGATCTCGACAGTCCCGCCATTACAGATGTCCTGTCCCCAGAAGAGGCGGCGGAGATGCAGATTTTGGCTCTCTCCCCGATCGAGCAAGGCAGAAAAATCCGGAAGAAAATTGGACGCATTCTCCCGAAGAGATTCCGTAGATCTAGCTAATTAACCGTACGGCTAGTTCACCGGCATCGTGATGTAGTCAAACGGATAGGACGCTGCGGATGGAGTGAGAACAGCTCCAGTGCCTGCGACGTTTGCAATTTCAAATGTGAAGCCAGTGTTAGTAGAAGTGAGCATGATGAGCATGGGCATTACGGCGTTGCCTGAGAAACCAGTGTTCGGAAGTCCGTGGAAATTCACGTATGTTGAATAGTTTCCTGCTGCAAGTGGGCTCCCGTATGTATAGGAGAAGACGCCTGCCGTGTGTGAAATTGTGACGTTATAACCGACTCGATAGGTAGAGAAAGTCGGACCCGTCGCGCCAGTGGTGCCGGTCGGACCCGTCGCGCCAGTGGTGCCGGTCGGACCCGTCGCGCCAGTGGCGCCAGTTAACCCTGAAGGACCTGAAGGACCCGTTGCTCCCGTCGTACCAACTCCTGTTGGGCCACTAGGGCCAGTAGTACCGGTTGGACCAGTCAGGCCGGAAGGACCAGATGGGCCTGACGCACCCGTGGCACCCGTGGCACCCGTTGGACCGGTCAGGCCGGAAGGACCAGATGGGCCTGACGCACCCGTGGCACCCGTGGCACCCGTTGGACCAGTCAGGCCGGAAGGACCAGAAGGGCCTGACGCACCCGTGGCACCCGTTGGACCAGTCAGGCC
>JBAZYI010000017.1:0-26129 GCA_041659345.1 Candidatus Nanopelagicaceae bacterium
GCTTCAATTAAACTTAAACAGAATCTTGTTGGGTACAAACTCTCCCTCAAATTTCCATCGAAATAAGTAAGGACGTGATGAACCGTGGAGTTCTACTCGTTTTCACTTGACCCAGATGATATTCATCTCCTCCGATACTTGACCGTTGACGATCCAGCGGTAGTGACGAATGCCAGGAGCATCGACGGTGACTGACTTCCAGGGTGCTGTGTAGCCTGAATCTACACATTTGATCCCACCTAAATCTCCTCCAAAGAGTTCCGTGTAGTGATTTGCGGAACCAAGAGATTGCCAGAGACCATTAATAGATTCTTCTAAGGAGAGAGAAGTAATGTCTTTCCAACAGTATTTAAGGGCACCGATGGCGCGAGTCCCCGTTGGGCAGTATGCGTATGAGAAACCGTCCACTCGCGGAGCCAGGTCAGTCGCACACTCAGCTGCCAGATCCATGTTGGCTGTATACCCATCCCAAACGCGAAGTTTCAAAATATCCACACCTTGAATTGAAGAACCCACATAACGTGTGCGCTCCTTGTCCAATGTGTAAACAGTGGTGGCAGTACAGGTTCCCAACGTCTCGGGTTTACCAGCCATCAAATCGCAAGGATCATCGATCGTGTGACTCACTCCGAAGTTGTGGAACAGTTCATGGACCCAAGTCTTGGAGACATAATCATCAAAGAAGGGAGATGATTTCCCCGTACAAATCTTCCCTGGTGCAATATCTCGGATTGCGACGATGGCAACCATGCCCGGACGATTTGCTAATCCACAATAGGTGCCACCAAATCCCGGAACTTCCAGAAAGAAAATATAATCTTTTCGATTATCCCCTGGATTCTCCATCGCCTTGATCTCATTGAGAAGCACATACGCATCGCTCGTATCCTTCGGGCTGGCATCCGCGTGCGTAGCCAAATATTCAGTTGAATACGACGACTTGAGATACTGGATGTCATAGCCAACGGAACTTCGATCGATGGGCACGGTCAAATTCAATTGCCCCTTGAGGTACGTATTGCCACCATCAAGGACACTGGTTAAGTAGCCATTGGTATCTTTAAAGTTATCAACCCCATCCGATGGGACCACGTAAATTGCCTTGACTTGAAACCCGGAGATCGTGTCAGGTAAATCTGCCGTCTCCCGATTGGCAAAAATTACTTTCGTGACGCTCACTTCGGAGGCAGCGGGAGTAAATCCCTCCCCAAGTTGCGAGGCGACGACTGTGCACGGACCGGGTTTGTGAACTGACAGGTTCATTTCTGAGACTGTGCATCTGTCGGGTGTTGAACTTGTGAGCGAGACTGTTAAGCCTGCACTACTTTTCGCGACCAAGGCGTAGGTTCCCTGACTGAGCAATAGCGCTCCCGGAAGGTTGAATTCTATGAGATTCGTCCCCATAAAAGTCACGCTGAATTGAACCGATCTTGCGGCTTTGAAGTATGCATTCCCACTTTGACTCAGCGATATCGTGCACACTCCCGGAGTCTGTGTTGGAAGGAGCTCCCCGGTACCTAAGGTACAGATGGCTGGGGTCAAGTTCTTAACAGCGACTTTCAATTTTGACGATGATGAATAATTGAATTTCACAAATTTGTCGGCAACTGTCGCCAGATTCGGGGCTGCATAGGAAATAGTCTGTGATTTCTTAACAATCTTCCATTTCAATTTCCCGTTGACTTTTGCGCAGATCAGAGAACCAGACTTCAGCCCAGCTTTTGCGCAGGGCGCTCCGGCTTTCGGCGTGGCAGCGAGCGCCTGATTTGATCCAATTGAGAGGAAGATAATCAAACAAATCGCCACCACTCGCGCTTTCATCACATAACTCGCTCTCTCTCCGCTAGGAACTCCTCAATAAATTTCATCAAATAGAAGCAACCGATCACTAGGAACGCGGAGCCAACTACATCTGAAAACCAGTGCGCCCCAAGCAACAGGCGTTCAAAGGCAGTGAACGTTGTGATGAGCATGATGAGTAGAACCGTTAGCGCTCTTTTGCGTGAATAAATAAGTAGGAGACAACCACCCGACAAGGCCACGAATGCCACGTGCGCAGAAGGATAACTGGGCTCCAAATCAATTTGAATTGCCAGGCCACCTTCGGGACGCACGCGATCGAAAAAGGGCTTCGCCAATGTGGCTATGGCCGCAGCACCAAAGATGAGAATAAGAGGAACAAAATCAATTAAGTACCAAGACCGTGTCCAATATTGCCGAAAGAGGAGAACGATACAGAGCGCTGCAAGAATGACTTCAGGTGTCGTCAAAGCACTATAGATCTGCGCCAGTTGAACTTGACCAGGAGTGCGATGCGATCTAAACCACTCCGCGACAGTTGAATCGAATGCTGTTGGCCCACTTTTTACAAAGTGACCTAGCTCCCCAAAGATGATCATGCTGAGAAGTCCTATGAGCAGATAGATATACCGTCTCAAAACGAACCTTCACTTCTCGACAGTAAGATCCAAATCTTCGGCTTCGACACTTTCCGCCGTGAATGAAATGCGTGAACCATCTGGAATCTCCCCGCTTAACAATTTGACCGCCATCGAGTCGCCGATCGCTCTCTGGATAAGTCTACGCATCGGTCTTGCGCCGAAGGCAGGATCGTACCCGTGATGCGAGAGCCATTCCTGCGCACTCGCATCGACGTCCACTTTTATCCGCCTGTCGGCGAGTCTGGACTGCATATCCTTGACAAGCAAGGTCATTATTTTGGCGATATCACCGGCACCGAGCGGATTGAAGATAAGCACGTCATCTATTCGATTGAGGAACTCTGGTTTAAAGGCGTTATGGACCGCTTCCATCACTCCAGCTCTGCGTGTCTTCTCATCAAGGGAGGTATCCATGAGGAAATGTGATCCCAGGTTCGACGTCATGATGATGATGGTATTTTTGAAATCAACGGTACGTCCCTGCCCATCTGTGAGACGTCCGTCATCGAAGACCTGCAGAAGAAGATCAAAGACCTCCGCATGGGCCTTCTCAACTTCATCCAGAAGCAGAACCGAATAAGGGCGGCGGCGGACTGCCTCGGTGAGCTGGCCCCCCTCTTCATAGCCAACGTATCCGGGGGGCGCACCGACAAGTCTGGAAACAGAGAATTTCTCGCCGTACTCACTCATATCGATTCGCACCATGGCGTGCTCGTCGTCAAATAGAAAATTCGCCAGTGCCTTCGCGAGTTCAGTCTTACCAACGCCGGTTGGGCCAAGAAATAGGAAGGTGCCTGTCGGACGGTCTGGGTCCGAAATGCCGGCTCTCGATCTTCTGATTGCATTGGACACTGCCACTATTGCGTCGTTCTGACCTATGACGCGATTGGAAAGTTCCTCTTCCAAAGACAGTAATCGATCGCTGTCAGCTTGCAAAAGCCTGCCAACTGGAATCTTTGTCCAAGCCGCAACAACTTCTGCAATGTCATCTTCGGTCACCTCTTCTTTAACCATCGCAGCATGACCATTTGCCTCCGTACGGGCAGCATTCAACTCATTTTCGATTTCACGCATCCGTCCGTACATCAACCGAGCTGCCTTTTCCAGCTCCCCTTCTCGCTGGGCGCGCTCAGCCTGTCCACGAACGTGATCGAGTTCTTCGGTGAGAGCGCCGATTCGATCAAGATGATTCTTCTCTGTGGCCCAACGTGACGAGAGGACTTCCAATTCTTCTTCTTGATTCTTTATCTCTTCTCGTAACGCACTGAGACGTTCTTTCGATACGGCATCTTTCTCTTTCGACAGGCCGAACTCTTCCATTCGGAGGCGATCTACAGCGCGTTGAAGTTGATCAATTTCTTCCGGTGAAGAATCGATCTCCATTCGAAGATGCGATGCCGCCTCATCCATCAGATCAATCGCCTTATCCGGTAAAAAGCGGTGGGTTATATATCGGTTGGACAGTTTCACTGCTGCAATTAGCGCGCCATCGCTAATTGTGACTTTGTGGTGAGCCTCATATTTCTCACGCAGCCCCCTAAGGATTGCAATCGCCTCTTCTACACTCGGTTCCCCTACTAAAACCTGCTGGAACCTTCGCTCCAAGGCAGCATCCTTCTCAATATATTGACGATACTCATTGAGGGTTGTAGCCCCGATCATGTGAAGCTCACCGCGAGCTAGGAGTGGTTTCAACATGTTTCCAGCATCCATCGATCCCGCCATACCACCAGCTCCTACGACAGTATGCAGTTCATCAATAAAAGTAATGATTTCCCCGCTACTGGCGACTATTTCGTCGAGGACTGCCTTGAGTCTTTCTTCGAACTCGCCCCGATATTTCGCTCCAGCGATCAAGGCGCCCAAATCCAGTGAGATGACCCTCTTTTCCCTCAATCCAATCGGCACATCTTTTGCCGCAATTCGAAGTGCTAGCCCCTCCACAATTGCCGTCTTGCCAGTACCGGGTTCACCAATCAACACGGGATTATTCTTAGTCCGCCTTGAGAGAACTTGTATAACGCGTCTTACCTCGTTATCACGACCGATAACTGGATCCAACTTTCCATCACGCGCTCTCTGCGTCAAATCAACGCCGTACTGTTCGAGTGCCGACTTCTGATCTACCTCTTGTGTAGTCATTTCATAAACTCCTCGGCCTTCAGAGTATCCCAATTTTGGAGATAAATCATTGACCCGTTTTGATATATCCAGCACACTCCATTCGGCGTAGGATCAAATACTGTTCCCGTATATGAAATAGGCGCGGAGGTTTGTGATGAATACGAGAGCACCGCTTAACGAGCGAGGGCTAAATACCGGCAAAAAGGCGCGACTCCATCGAATTCTCCATCAGTTTGGATTACGAAACGGCACTGCTCTGTTCCTTCCATACGATCAAGGATTTGAGCATGGTCCGAGAGATTTTTTTGCCAATCCAAAATCATCGGATCCTAAATACATTATTCGACTTGCACTCGAAGGCGGATTCAATGGAATCGCCATTCAAATTGGTCTGGCCGAGAAGTTCTACTGGGACTTTGCTGGCGAGTTACCCCTCATTCTCAAACTCAACGGAAAGACAGATATCCCATCCGATGCCCATGCTCTCTCACCGGTTCACGCAAGTGTGGAAGATGCTGTTCGACTTGGTGCCGATGCTGTTGGTTACACGCTTTACGTTGGCTCTCCTGCGCAAGAAGCAGATTTCGCTCAATTTCGTGAGGTGCGTTCACAAGCCGAGAAATTCGGCATGCCCCTCATTGTCTGGTCTTACCCGCGTGGCGAAGCAGTTGACGCAAAGGGAGGTAACAGTTCATTCTACGCAATCGACTACGCCGCACGGGTTGCGAGCGAACTTGGTGCGGACATTGTGAAGGTGAACTTTCCACACCCGGATCTACGGACAAACGTGAAGAAAGAATACGACCTCGATTTCACCTCCCAACAAGCGATAGACGCCGTCGTGAAATCCGCGAACAGAACTCTTGTGCTCATATCGGGTGGTGAAAAGTCAGGGGATGAGGCAATGTTTGAGAAAACCCGAGAGTCCATGGAGGCTGGCGCAACTGGACTCATCTTCGGACGCAATATCTGGCAGAGAGAGCACGATGCATCATTGAAGTTCGTGGATTCGCTGCGGCAGATATTAGAAAAGTACCCGAGCTCTTGACCTTAAATCCAAATAGCCCCAAGAAAAAAATGGAATTACGCCATGTTGCGCCTCTTTTAGATTCGTACCTCTCTTATTTAGAGTCTTTCGCGCAGGGCGGTCGACAACCTTTTACCACTCCCGGTCACAAACAAAGAGCCCACCTGCTGGATGCGGGACTGGGGCAAGTAGTCGACGGGGATGTTCCGCTCTCAGGTGGACTAGATGACGTGAAACTCACGCATGGGATCTTGCTTGAAGCCGAGGCACTGGCTGCTCGTCTATGGGGAGGGGATTGGACGCGATTTTCCACGGGCGGATCCACTCATGCCAATCAGGCAATACTTCTTTCACTCGGAAAACCCGGGGACAAAGTCGCAATTACCAGAACGGCACACCGTTCCCAACTCACCGCGCTCGTCCTGGCGGGGCTCGAGCCCCTCTGGCTCTCCCCCGAGATAGATCCTGCAACGGGTGTTCCAACTGGAATTTCTCTACCCGAATTCGAAAGGGTTTTGCCGCAGAAACCCATTGCACTTCTTCTCACCGAACCCGGTTATCTCGGAACTCTTTCCGACATTCCGCCACTAATTAAGAGCGCCCATGACCACGGCATTCCTGTCATTCTCGATGCCGCCTGGGGCGGACATTTTGGCTTCCACTCCGCTCTTCCAAAGAATCCAATGCAGTTGGGTGCTGATGCTTTCGTTACCAGTATTCACAAAGCGTTGCCAGGGTATAGCGCATCAGCCATTGCGGTTGCGCGGACCCGACTTCTCAACCATGCTCGATTAGAGCAAGGGTTCGAATCGACGCACACAACTTCTCCCGCGGGCGTTCCGTTAGCCTCGATCGATGCAGTGCGTGCGCTTATGGAACATCGCGGAAGTGAGTTGATTGAGAAATTACTTGAAAATGTCGCGCTCTTCCGACGACGGCTCGCCAAAGAATTTGGAGATGAAATTCTTTTAAACCCATCGAATTTTGCTAGCGGTCGATTTGACCCCGCAAAAATTATTGTGAGGGCCGACGTTCTCGGAGCAAACGGCCTATCTATCGAAAAGGACCTTGCCAGTCTTGGAGTCGCGGTTGAGATGGCTGATAGAGACAACTTAGTTATTCATGTCACTATTGCCGACGACGCTCACACTCTCGTGCGGTTGGCGGATAGTTTAATTCCAATATTGATAAAGAATTCCGGTACTCGTAGAAAAAGCCACTCAGCCATAAGTTGGTCCATTAAGCCAACGACCGCAATCTCATTGCGACAGGCGTATTTTGCAGAGAGCGAAATGGTTTCCGCAGTGGATGCCGTAGGGCGAATTAGTGCCGATTTGATTGCTCCCTACCCGCCTGGGGTCGCGGTATTGGCACCCGGCGAGGTCATTACCCAGATCATCTCGGATGGCCTTATCTCTGCAAAATCTGATGGAGTCCGCATTGCGTACGCCTCAGATCCCACTCTCAAGACATTCAGAGTCCTCACCTCGCAGGGCGAGAAAGCGACTTCCTGAGTAAACTCATCTTTACCTGATATTCACCTAGTAATCGTTGGAGTGTCCTATGTCTGAGCAGAACTGGAAGGCCACAGGGTTGACCTGCAATCACTGTGCACAATCTGTAACCAAGAATTTAATGTCGATTGATGGCATGTCGAGCGTTGATGTTGAAGTAAAGCCCAACGAAGTAAGTTCAATTTTGACAGTTGGCGCTCGAGACTTTACGCCCGAAGAGATTTCAAGGGCGATGGCTCAAGCCGGAAAGTACGTTCTTACCTCATAATTTTCCCATAATCGACTAACACGTCCATTAGTCCCGGCTTGGTAGGGTCTGCCCATGTCTGAATATCAAATAATGCGTTGGCACGAAATACCCAGCATGGTGATCGCACGTGAAGGCACCGAGGTTATAAAGATCCTCCTACCTTCTCGATTTCAAGAAGCTATTGATGAAGCTGCGATGCGCATGGGAGAGATTGACGCCGATGCATACACAAATGGATGGAATCGCGATCCATGGGTTGAGTCGGATCAATCACCGCAGGTCTTGGCAGACACAATCGCTTCTGAGTTGGAAGTGACATATAGCGAAACTCATATACAGAAGATCCTCGATTCGTTAGGAAATGAATGATGTCAAAGATCTATGACGCCCTCGAAACTTCGTCGCTTCCCGCAGATGGAGCGATGGGGACGATCTTGCAAGAACGCGGCTTGGATGATGGAGGGGCTCCGGAACTCTGGAATGTTGAAAAGCCAGAAGAGATCGAAGCTGTCCTTGAAGCGTATGCAGCCGCCGGTGCCCGATTCATCACCACCAACACCTTCGGCGGCACTCGGGGAAGACTCGCCCTTCATGGTCTTGAGGCGAGAGTTGAAGAACTCAACCAAGCTGGCGCGCTCATTGCACGCCGTGTTGCTGATCGCCATCTGGGAACTTTTGTTATGGGAGATATCGGCCCATCGGGAGATCTCATGGAGCCCATGGGCACGCTCACCATGGAAAGTGCTCAAGAGATCTTCGAAGAGCAGATCCGCGGGCTTGTAGCCGGCGGAGTCGACGCAATTCTGATCGAGACAATGAGTGATTTGAGCGAGGTGGAGGCGGCCGTGCTCGCCGCCCAGGTGGTTGCTCCATCTCTTCCAGTCCTCGCCACTATGAGTTTTGATACCAACTTACGAACGATGATGGGAATCAAACCCGCGCAAGCCGTCGAGCGACTTTCCGCATTGGGCGTTCGCATCATCGGGGCAAATTGCGGGCGGGGCGTTGATGAAATGCGCATTATTGCCAAAGAATTAGTCAGTGTGCGGCCAGAAGGCGTTTTCATTATTACGCAATCAAATGCCGGGCTGCCCGTCCTTGTCGGTGACACCTTCCAATACCAGGGCACACCTGAGGAAATGGCCGCCTTCGCCGTTGAGATGCGCGAAATCGGAGTCAACATCGTTGGTTCGTGTTGTGGCTCGACTCCCTCCCACACTGCCGCGATATCAGCTGCACTCAAAGACCCAGGATAGGCAAAATTCTTTGGCGAGTGACGCGTTTGTAGTACGACCACTCACCGCACCTATTGAATAGCCCTTCGACTAGGCGTAATTTCTAGGACGTGCGAAGAAGATGGTCGACACAATCGTCCGCGATGGCAATAGCGCTCATCTGCGGAACTTTCGTTGTTAGCCCCACGAACACATGGGCAGCGTATAAGCCGGTAAGTCTCAAGATCCCCTCGTACCTACCTTCTGCAGTACAGGGAAAGGCTTACTCGTATTCGTTCCTCAATCGAGTAAGTGGCGGTACTGGGAAGCCTTACTCCTGGAAATTGACGGGAGCACTTCCTTCTGCTCTTAAATTCAATGTAAAGACTGCAAAAATCGCTGGTGTCGTATCAAAAAGTGCCAGGGTCAAGACCTACACCTTGAGAATCTGTGCGACCGGAGTAAAGAAACCAGTCGCAGCGTCAATAAATACTTCCTGCAGAACTACTCGTCTTAAAGTGTTGAAAGCAAAGGTAACCCCAAGTCCCACAGTCCCGGCAGTGTCTGCTGAAACTTATGTGGGCAATGTCGAATATCCCAATCTCAATACTCCAGCGGTTTCTGGGGGTTGCGAAGCCAAGACACTTCCTTTCACCATTGAAATATATGAAAACCATACGGGACAGATTCTCGGAACTACGGCTACAAGCCTCACTTTCCGTTGGAGCGCAAGTAGCAACTTAGTGACCGTGACATTTGAAACAAGTTGGGGAGAGATGGGTCCCAAGATCTGGAAATGGGATGCAGGATCTCTTTCCGGCGAACTCCCACTTTTCTGTCGCAAACTCGACACAAATGAGTTAGTCAATCAAGTCTTCGTCACCTTTGTCGGCCAACAAAAATAAAATAGTACTTACTGAGCGATGGCAATCCAATCGAGATTGCGTGTACACAGTTGGTGAAGCCGTGAAGTCGACACTTGTGTCACTTTTACATCCCCAGCATTCTGGGTAGAAAGAAAAATGGGACCGAATCTGGAATCGACGTCGCCTCCAGGAAGTAATGCAGGCTTGTCATAAAGAACAGTCACAGTATGGCGGCCCCCAGCAAGTTTGACGCTCGCGAGCGTATTGGTGAGAAATGAATTTTCTTCCACCATAGATGTTCCAGAGAATACCTGAATGCCATCCACTAAAATCTTGAGCAAGCCCGGGAACGAGCCGGCAATTGAAAGATCGTATCTGTCTGTGTCATCCACTGTGAATGACCTCGAGAATCCGCCTGCACCCGCTCGATCGACTCCTCCAGTGAAGGGATTTGTCGGATACCACGTCGGAGGTAGGTCTCCGTCGGCAAAATTGACTACGTAGTCTTTATTTCTGTAGGCAGCAAAGACTTTATCGCCTTCAACCATCGTGGATAGATATGTCGAAACTTGATCGCACGTTGGGACAATTGCTGGATAGAAATTGTTTCCCAGAGGAAGAGTTGATTTGATGAGCACGTTTCTATCTACGCGCCTCCACACTTCGTAGTGCTGCCCAGACGAGGCTAATTCATAGTTCAACGGCGGACGACTAGCCGTTGGCGACTTCCTCAAGACAAGTACCTTGAAATAATCGATCGTGGAGTGATCAAAGAGATCAATGTCGGCGGCAAACCCTTTGGGAACTTGATTACCGTCCCGCGTTGGAATTACGTGCACTCTAAGCTCGCTTACTGCTTCCGCATCCATATCCCTCAAGAAATATCTGGAGCCGAAGACTGAATACTCTGTCATGAGTGTTGGACCTTCGCCAGCAAATTGATGACCAATCCTGCGCAGTTCATCCACTTGCGAGAATGGCGCTAGCCAGACATTTTTATACGTTATGAAATCGGATATGAAAACCCCAGAGCCGACTAGCACCACTAGGACGCTGACCAGATAGTGAAGCTTCAATTTCCCCCAAGTGAATCTCCGATCATTATGAGCGAATCTCCACAACTCGACAGCGCCTATTCCAGCGCATAGAAGGAAGATGGGGGAAGCGACCGCAATCGCCTTGCCGGTAAGCCATATTCCGCCCCAAAAAAAGGAATTGGCCACTACGGCAAGTGTCGCAATCAATAACGACGGCACAATCCATAACGACCCCTTGATCGAAAAATAGAGACCGGCCAACACAAATGCAGCCGCAGTCATGATCATGAACGAGGTCAAGAGTGGATGCATTGGATCCATCCGAAAATCCTGGGCAGGCCATATGCCAGCGACCTGGGTGAGTTTAAGCGCCCTGGAAAGATTCCCCGTATCCCCAATGATGGGGATCAGAATGTTGGCTATGGCATTATTGCCTGCTCTTAAGAAGTACGTCACCACAGCCAAAGTTGCAGCAAGTCCACCAACGGCAAGATACGCAAGCACTCGATTCCTTGAGAATAATTTAAGTAAGACTGCGACAAAAAATGTCGGCAGAATGAAGCCAAATCCCGCGGCTCCCCCGATGAAATACATACCCGTCGCGGCGACGAATGCGAAAAGATAATTATCTTTCCTCTTTGGATCCTTCTGGGATTCAAAGATCGTAATTGCAAAGAGGACGATTGGAATCAAAATCACTATCTCTTTGATTGCCCCCCACATCACGTAGGAATAGATGGTGGAAGCAATCGTCGAACCGGTGGCAATCAGTACAAGCAGAATCTTGTTGCTGGTATAAATTCTGAGAATGAGAACGAAGAGCATTGCCACAAGCGCTGCAGAAATCGACATGTAGGGCTGGAAAAACCAAGCACTTTCGACACGGGTTAATTTGGCAGTTACTCCGAATGGCATAAACGAACCAACGGGGTAGCTGAAGTGTCCCGCTCCAACTGGGTCAAAGATGGTTTGGATAACTCGCGAATACGTCGAGGTAACAAGTTCAGGAGTAGTTCTGCCCACGGACATGAGCCGATCAGTGATTGCCAGAAATGTCCCCGGATCATCAAGTTTGACCCAGCCGGCCCACGTTGGGTTCCCAGAGGCAATTACTGGAAGTCCAAATGCCAGATAGGTAAGTACTCCGGCCCACATAGAAGCGAAGTCGAAGTTGATCAGTGACCGAAGCCGCGCAAAACCAAGGATTAAGCCGGTAAGACTGAGTACTCCGATGATCAGTGCAGTGTGAGGGGCGATGAGGGTACTTATGGTGAGCAAACTTCCAAGGACTGCGATCACCAAGAAACCCAATGCGGTCGTGACTACAAAATTAACGGGTCTTCGAGCGAACAAGGCGAGGAGCAGCCCGACACCGAAAGAAAGTACAAGAAGAAAGAGCGGTGCGACTATCCAGACTAGGACCATTTCGGTCATGGGCACCCAAACCTCACTTGGTCAACTTTTCCATCTCGGCGATTTCCTTGAGGCGGACTAAGGACTTGGCCACAGCCATTTGAACCCATGGATAAGCTTTACGTACTTTCAACCAGAGTTGAGAGATCGAAGTAGTGCCATCGAAAGTCTCCGTCACCTCAGTCGAATTCGGGGAAATAGGTCGGAGCTCGTAACGCCAACGCCACCGTCCGAGGTGTCTCCAGGCGATGAGTCTGTTCTCTTCATATTCGACTACCGTATTCATAATTCTGTAGTGAATCCCTAGATGCATTTTCATCCCAAATCTTGCACCGAGTGAGAGACGCTTTGGCCCACTGATAATCCCCGTAATGGTCTGTGTTCCATCCAATTCTTGGTGGCGTCTGGGGTCTGCAAGCAGATCAAAAATTGTCTCGGCCGGCGCGTTTATTACGATACGGGCGGATTTGATCATGGGATTGTGTGTATCCAAGATCTCGGAACGTATCGGAGTGGGTTCTGACATGACGCAAACTTACTCCCAAAACGAGAGGCCGCACAGCGTACAAATCCCCTGAATAATTAGAGCGCAATCCGAAATTTAATTGCCTCTCCTCCACCTGAGCTTCGAGGTTTGATAAATTTTTCGACCTCAATTCCGCCGTTAGTCAAAATTACTCGCTGAGAGATGACGTTTCCAATATCGGTAGTGAGTTCGACAAAGGGTAAACCCAATCGCCTTGCCTCGGGAAGTATTTGTTTCAGAGCCTCACTGGCATAGCCACGTTGACGTTTCCATGGAAACACTCCATACCCGATATGACCTAAACAGTAGGGTGGCAAGTCAGTAGTTCCTTCCGCCCATCTGAGTTGAATCCGACCACAGATCTCACCATCCCATATCCACCTATTGATGTTGGGCAGACGGGGCACGGTAGAACCATCCGGGAGAACTATGGGTTCTCCCCCGCCATCAAGGCTCTGCTGCTTCTGAATAAACCCTTTCGGATCTGCTGCGATTTTCTCAAGCTCTCTGGCCTCATACTGAAAGAAGGAATCATCCAAAAGAGCGGCACGACGTATTCCGTCGACAAAACTCTCAAAGTACTTCATCTCCGGGCGAACAAGTTCCATGGAGGTATAGAAGCAGATACTTCACTTCACTCGCTGAGAATATCCGTGCGTCAGCTTCTAAATAAAGAGAAGTTGGGCGTTTTCTGTCATTTCGATGAAATCAGATGCACTTATGATCGCTTCAACATCATCACGCAGATCGCCCGCCTCCAATTTGTTCATGTCAGCAGAGAGTCGACATGCCCATAGGTGTCCGCCCGCCGCAACAATTTGATCTAGGAAATCGGGAACCTCCGGAACATCAAGATCTGCAATCGACTTCTTGAGCATTTTCGTTGCCATTGCCGTCATGCCCGGCGCTGGCATCATAAATTGAGGAATATGAGCATCTCCTCCCGGCAAATGCATGGCGGTATTGCCCGCAGGACTGAATTGAAGATCATTCATCCGAGACTTCGTAATCATGTCAAAGCCCCAGAAGGTGAAGAAGAGATGGACCTCTATACCTTCACCAAGAGCCGCATTTCCAAGAATCAAACCCGGGTATGCCATGTCCAAATTTCCCTTTGAACAGATGATGGCCAGTTTACGATCAGAGTTATCGGAACCAAAATTTGGAACTATCGATGGCGTTGTCATTTCATTCTCCTTCACACACAGCCCTTGGGCTTGGGTAGTCCTGCGATATAGGCCATCTTTTTAGCTGGCTTCTTTGGGAAAAGTGCAAACTGCTCTTTTACTGGAATTCCACCCACCGTTTGTACCCGACGCGATGTTGCGGTCTCGCCTTCAGTCTTGTAATCCTCGCGAAGGAATCTGATGGCCTTCCAATGTTCATCCGTAAGGTCAATCTCAATCTGTACGGCAAGAGCCTTGGCGATCTCCTCATCCCACTCGTCGTACTTGGTAAGAAAACCCTCCTCATTAACGTTGACTTGCTTGCCTGCAATCTCGATAACTGGCATTTCGTTCTCTCCTTACTTCTTGGAAGTCTGAATTTTTCCTGCCATGGACATGTGAGAGGAGATCGGAATCTTTCGACCTTTAATCAACATGTTCCAGTAAATCCATCTGAAGGCCAATTTGCCCATGTGGTTGAGGCGGCTCTCCTTCAGCAGTGGAAGTGGCCCGATTACTGGAATCGGGAACTTCCCAGTGAGTGGCTCTGTTGTGTAGTTGAAGTCAATGAGCAATCCTTTGCCATTTCCAGATTCAATAAAACAATTGGCGTGCCCATCAAAGAGCTCTTTCATTTTTCTACCATTTATATGCTCTACGAAGTTATCTGCAAACATATCGACGGCGAAGTGAGCAACTGACCCAGCCTTTGAAGCTGGAATATCGGAGGCATCGCCGAGTGCAAAGATATTCGGATACTTCTTTGAAAGAAAAGTCTCCTTATCTACAGGTACGAAATTCAATTCATCGCCCATGCCTGACCTTGCTATGAACTCTTGACCCATGTTGATAGGAATGGTGACGAGTAGATCGAAAGGAATTTCCCGCTCGTCCATTGAGACCAGTGTTTTAGTGACCGGATCAATATGTTCGATCATGAAATCTGGCTCCAGGGTGATATCCCGTTCCGTCAGCATGAAACCCAACTTCTCTGAACAAACTGGCTTGGTGAATGCTCCCTCCAGGGGAGTTACATAAACGATTTCTACCTTGTCGCGCATATTCCGTTTTGCAAAGTACGCATCGGCAAGAAAGGCGAACTCAAGCGGAGCTACTGGGCACTTAATTGGCATCTCCGAAATATGTACAACCATCCGACCGCCTTGCCACTTGTCCAGAGCCTTTGCAAGCGCTTTAGATCCATCCAAAGTAAAGAAATCAAATGCGCTTTTGTACCAAATCGCTGGATCAAGCAAACCAGGTGTTTGATCAGGACGAGGGGATGCCCCGGTGGCAATGACGAGTTGGTCATACTCGAGCGTCCTGCCATCGGCGAGCTTGACCTGGCTCTTTTCCGGTTCTACCAAGTCGATCTCTGCTTCAATGTAATCGACTCCACGAGGGAAAAATGAGTCTCGCTTCTTAACGAGTTCTTCCGCCTTGTAGCCTCCAAACGGAAGGAAAAGCAATCCTGGTTGATAGAGGTGATTGTTATCCCTGTCCACCACTGTGATGGACCACTCATCACTTCTCAACTTTTTGCGAAGTTTGTTAACAATCATGCTTCCCGCAGTACCGCCGCCAAGCACAAGCAACCTCTTCATGATCTCTCCTTTTGTAATCACACTACTCTTGACCTGTTGCTTGTAGAACAGTTGAGCAGTGTGAGAAAGTTCCTTATAAAAGGAGAGCCCGCACTAACGACACATTCGTGCATATTAGATACATCACAACGGAGGAATTTTGAGCGTGAAAAATACAGATAATTTCGACATTGCCTCTATAGACTTCGCAAATGCCTAAGAGATTCTTGCCACTGCGCAACGAATTGCTTAAATTTGGCAGCGTTGGCGCCGTTGCCTACGTCGTTGGTGTGGGCGGTTTTAATCTTCTTGTCCATATTCCGAGTGCTCCCCTTGCGGACAGACCAATTACTGCCTCGCTTATCTCAGGAGTTTTCGCAGTTCTGGTCGCATACATCGGAAACCGACACTGGACATGGCGACATCGCCCAAAAAACTCTCTTAGACGCGAAGTGATTATCTTCTTTGCGGTCAATGCAGTTGGCTTAGGTTTTAGCGCGCTAAGCCTTGGAGTTTCACGTTATGTATTCGATCTTCACTCAGCCCTCAGCGATAATATTTCTGCAAATATCATCGGGGTCGGATTTGGCACGATCTTCCGATTCATTGGCTACCGGACGTGGGTTTTCCCAGTGAGGTGAAATTCACACGATTTGCCGAGCGTGGAAGTCCCCACCTCGCGCTTCCTTGAATTCCTTTAAGTGTAAACACTCAAGAATTGCATTGACCGACTTTTCGCACATGCGTAACTTTTTAGACATGAAACTGCATTTGACCATAAAAATCTCTGCACTGGTTGCAGTTTTTCTAGCCGGGGCAATGATCACATCAACACTAAGCGCATATGCAGCCTACAAGCCTGTCAATTTAAGTTTCCCTTCCCAACTTCCTCAGGCAGTTGCTGGAAAATCCTACAGTTACACATTCGCCACTCGTGTGAGTGGCGGCGCTGGGAAGCCCTACACGTTCAGTCTTTCTGGGACATTGCCTGCCGGTCTCAAGTTCAGCGCATCAAAAGGCACTCTGAGTGGTGCGATTCCAAAGAGCGCCAAGAATGGAACTTACGTCTTGAAAGTCTGTGCAACGGGTGCCAAGAAGGCAGGCAGTTCATCTTCAGATAACACTGCCTGCAAAACCACCAAACTTGCCTTAATCGGAGGCACAGGAAGTTCGACTGTCGCATATGGTTCAAGTGGTTCTTACTCCGGAAACATAACACTGCCACCGATGAATGGTTGCGCGGTCGATACATTCCTACGATCTGTCACGATAAGTGAATCTGCCACTGGAACGATTACAGGTACCACCAATCATCAATATTCCACAACTTTCACGGGTTCGAGAACTGGAAGTTCGATCACAGTGAATCTAATGACCCAATGGGGTGCGCGCGGCCCATATGTGTGGCAATGGAGTGGAGATTCCCTGACTGGAACTCTGCCCTCTTTTTGTTGGGATTCATCAACTCTGGTTCTCCTCAGTGAGGGGTTGTATCAATTCAATCTAACGAAGAGTGGAATTGCCCCAGAAATAAATGCATCCGGGACGTACGCCGGCAATGTAACTACACCTGTGATGACTGGTTGTAGTTCGACTTCCACATTCGAACGCACTGTCACACTTGTTGAGAGCGCGGGCGGCGCAATTACTGGAAGCACCAACCACGGCTTCCCCACCACGTTGACAGGAACTCGAGTCGGAAGTTCAATAACCGTCACCCTTCAAATGCAATTCGGTCCGCGTGGACCCTATACCTGGCAATGGACGGGCAGTGCGCTCACTGGAACTATGCCAGCGTTCTGCTGGGACGCCACTACGCTTGCGCAATTGGGCGAAGGGTTGTATCAATTCAATTTAGCAAAGCGCTAAGGATCAGTTCCTCTCAGCGGTCGCGATCCCTTCCAAGATTCGGCCGCAGAATTAACTCGGGTGAGTTCGTCACTTTCTAAAAAGCGTCTCAAGCAAGTTATTGCCGAGCGCCAGCTGCACAATTAAGAGGAACACGATCACTCCCCCAAATCGATACACATACTTCCCCATCCCTGCAACCTTCCAGGATGTTGAGAGCGAGCGATCCCCAAAGAAGGAAGCAATCTGAAATACAAGACTGGGAACTCCAAGGAGTACAAATCCCCACTTGACATACTCTTGCGGATTTGGAATGAGGGTTTGCATCCATCGAGCAAAGAGAGATCCAATTAGAACCATGACGACGAGTTTGAGTGCACCTTTTGGCAGAAGTTTGTAAACGGTCTTGCTCCTTGGGAGTTTATGGGTGGCCGTCATGGACATGATTTTTGGAAATACGAAAAGCATCACACCCAACCAGAGTTGAATTGAGTTTCCGATAAATGGTTCGGCGAGGAAAATAAAGACACCCGTGTTGAAGATCAACGAGAACCATGTTTGAGCCCGCCTTGGTTCGCGCAACTCGGGGTGAAGTTCTGCAAGTCGGCGGGGGTAGACGTACGTCGCTATATCTTCGCCCACCAAGCGAATAAAGACCGCAACCGCACTCCATGCCCCTATTGAAAATGCATAGGCAGTTGTCGGAAGTTGAACTCCAGCCAGGCTCTCAAGTGAGCCGACCATTTTTGAGACTGTCCATCCGGTAAGAACACTCGCAAGGAGATAATCGGTGAGGCGCTCCCATTTTTCCGCAAAAGTCGAGACTTCCCGTCGTAATGGACGGTATGCACTCGCGATCAATGCAGGTGCGAAGAAGATTCCAATTGTTCCGACCACAGTTAGAAGTTCATCCCTCGATCCCAAGTTGCCTGTCAGGAGCGTGCCCGCAAAGAAAATGCCTGCCGCAAGGAATCCGGCAAATGCGTCAAATACTCCGAGTAGGACGATTGCCGTGAATACAACCCACTGTGGTGGGAGAGCTTGCGCCCCAACTCCTTTAAGAGCAACGAAGCCCAAAATCAATCCAACTGGGTGCAGAATCGCAGCAAACGAGCCGAGCATGGCTCGTAAGTAATTTCCATCGTAAAAGATGCGCGAGAGAGTTGGCGAATAGAGGGAACTCTTATGGGCACCTGCAATAAAGACTGAGTCAATAATGGGAGTGAGCGGTACATTCCACGTTCCCAGCGAATCCCCTCGACCCGCTTTACGTTCGACTTTCCTCAAGTGATCCGAATCTATGGAGGCAAGGTCTTGCTCTTGAGTCGCTTCGCCCCGTGGCTTCTCAGTTAACTCCCCCAACGACATGTCCAGCTCGGAGGGATCTTCCCGCCTGCCGTACCTATTCTCGCCGTTCATGTGGCCGCCGCCAGCAAGACTGCCACCGCCACCAAGTGCGCCCGCCACTCCTCCCGCCGCCAAAACTGTCAGTGCTGCAAAGGCAGCAACTTCTGTTTGAAAAGTCTTCTTAGGCTGCGAGAGCGGGTCATAACCGGGAAGTTGCGAACGATCCACAGTCTTTTCGAGTGTCGCCTGTGAAGCTAGCGGAGTTATCTCTCCGCAAACATTCTCCCAATGAATTGTGCCCTCGAGATCCTTACAGAAGAAAATTACGTCAGTACTTGTCTTCCCCGTGACAGGGTCCGTCGCTTCCACACTCATGGAGTGATATCCAGGCATAAGATCAGGCGGAACTACTATGTTGAGTTTCGAGTTATCCCCGGGAAGAGTCGTATTTGTTATTTGTTGATCCGCTTGTGCGCTCACCACAGAGAAGTTGAGAAAGAAAATAATTAGAAGAAAGAGCCGCTTCATTTCCTTTTCGCATCCTGGCTTTTGATGATGACTTTCACTTGCGTTCCTTCTTTTACCCCAGACACAACCAATGTCGCCTTATCCCCATCGGATTTCTCAATCTCTGCGGAAAGTCCGGTCGGCCGTGGGCTTGGACTCATCACATCTGGAGCCGGCGCAGGCTCTACGGCCTTATTGACAAGTTCCGAAGTTACCGTTGCCATTACTTTCTCAGGACGCTTTTCATTGGCCTTGGGGGTCTTCTCTCCCTTGACGTTCTTCTCTTTGCTGACTTCCTTAACAGTCTTAGAGCTCTTTTTAAAATCAACTTTCGCCTTGCCCGAATCGCGCTGCTCCGACTTCGCGCTCTTTTTTGGTACAGGTTTAGGACTTTTTGTCGGCTTTTGCGAGACCTTGGTCTGAGGATCGACTCTTTTCTCAGTACCCGCCTTTTCAGCATTGGGAGTACTAGAAGGAGTTGTCGACGAATCCACCTTGGGCGATTGCGACTTCTCTAACGTCGGCTTGGCATCGACATTTTGACTGTCACCTTTTTTGCTCTTCTCGCCAGTTGGAGATTGAGTTGAGTCCCTGGAATTCTGCGCGGCGTCAGCTGGTTCTGCAATCAACAAAAGAACGCAGACCATGAGACCAATGGGGAAGAACTTCCTTCTTATTTCACCCCTCGGGTGCACATATATATCCCTCTCCCGCAGTGGGGGAACTCTACCTCCTGGTTCTGCCAAAATCCACGCATGGGAAGGGCTAAATGCGACTCGCTGATTCGATTAATTCGCGGATATGCCTAGGCGTAGGCACGCGACCATAAATAACCACGGCGCCGTCAATGACCAGTGCTGGGGTCGACATCACTCCAAAGGAGGCAATTGCATCGTAATCCTCAACCTTTTCAATGGTCGCCACTATTCCCATCTCTTCCACCACCTGACGAGTGGCTTTTTCCAGCTTTACACAATTTGAACACCCCGGTCCGAGTATCTTTATATCCATATCCTGCCTCATCTCGTATTTCAGTAGTTCTAAATGAAGAAATTAAATGCATAGCCGAGAAGAACAATTCCGCTTCCTACAATTGCAACGTACATAACGAGCAATTGGGGTTTAAGAACTCGCTTCAAGAGGATCATCTCCGGAAGGCTAAGTGCCACGACACTCATCATGAAAGCAAGCAATGTGCCCATCGGTAACCCTTTTTCATAGAGGGAGCTCACGATTGGAATGACACCGGCGGCGTTCGAGTAAAGTGGGATGCCAACCGCTACGGCCAGCAAAACCCCAAAGGGGTTATTTGAACCTGCATATTTCACAAAGAAGTCAGTCGGGACCCAACCGTGAATAATCGCACCGAGGGCAATTCCCACCTACAAATACGGCCACACTTTTTTGTAGATAGATCGCGTTTCTTCGCGTGCATAATCAAAGCGCTCCGTCAGAGAGATTCTTGATTCGGTCCCCACTATTTGTGCCTGAGGCAGCGACCGAAGCACAAAGGGCTCAACCCATTTTTCCAATCTAAGTTTTCCTAATAGGTAGCCAGCACCTATGGCGAGCGCGAGCCCAGAAACCACGTAGATCGCCGCGATCTTGAATCCAAACATGGTGAAAAGAAGTACTACCGCGACTTCATTGATGAGGGGGCTGGCGATCAGAAAACTCATCGTTACACCCAATGGTATTCCGGCAGAGACGAAGCCAATGAAGACTGGGACTGCGCTGCATGAACAGAAAGGGGTCGCAATTCCCAGGAGAGACGCAAGCACATTTCCCAGTCCGCTTCTCTTGCCTCCAAGGAGCGCGCGCGTTCGTTCGATCGTGATAAAAGTTCGAACCATCGTCACCACGAAAGTGACTCCGACCAAAAGTAGTGAGATCTTTACAGTGTCCGTCAAAAAGAAGTGAACAGATGAGCCCAAGCGGGTATCTTTTTGTAAAGGTAAGGCCGAATATACAAACCAAGTCCAAAAACGCTCGTTCAATGCATAGAGGATGAACCACCCGATGCCCAGCAAGGTCAAGAGCCAAGGACTCTGTTCTCTTAGCTTCTTACTGGGCGTGGTTTCAAGCGTCATTTCTTTGAACTCAGCAGCAGGCTCCCGAGTCCGTTGAGCAGCAGGCTCCCGAGTCCGTTGAGCAGCAGGCTCCCGAGTCCGTTGAGCAGCAGGCTCCCGAGTCCGTTGAGCAGCAGGCTCCCGAGTCCGTTGAGCAGCATTTTTCTTTACTTTCAATCGTAATATCAGCCATTTCAGTCTCCTATCGAAGTTTGTCGATGTAACAATATAAGTCATATCGAAGTTTGTCAATGTATAGTTGGGCATATGGTCCAATCGCTCATCCTCCAGAAATCTCCCCAAGCCACGGTCCGGCTAGCCGAGCAGTACAAAGCCCTGGGCGATGCCACGCGACTCTCCCTCCTCATGGCCGTTGCGCAAGGTGAAAATGGGCAAGCCTGTGTCTGCGATCTGACACCGGATACAGGTCTAGCCCAGAGCACAGTGAGCCACCACCTCAAGATTTTGGTTGAAGCTGGACTTCTGAGCAGAACGCAGAAAGGCAAGTGGGCTTTTTATGAAGTGACCAATGAAGCGAAAAAGCTGTTCAAGTAGAAAAAAGATACTTCTCGTTAGACTCCAAGAATGCTCGAAAGATGGACGCGCGCGGTAGTACGCCATCGATTGGCGATAACTGCGGGATGGCTAGTTGTGACAATTGCCGGACTCATCGCGGCATCCAATCTAAGCCCTCATCTCACGACATCGCTTTCAGTTCCTGGCAGCGAGTCGGCCAAGGCCGATCAAATACTTTCAAGACATTTCCAAGAAAATATTGAAGGTACCTTTACGGTCGTTTTCAAATTCAGAAATGCATCAAAAAGTGAAATTGAAGGATTTAAAGCAAAAATTGCATCTGCGACTTCCACGATACCTACAGCTACCGTAACTCTTCAGAAAGCGCTTGGCGGGGTTCTTTACGCAAACATTGGAACATCCTTCAAGTTGACGGATGCCGCCTCCTACACCGATCAATTGAGAGGCGCTTTAATTAAAGAGGGTTTGAAGGGTGCCCTTGTAACCGGACCGCCTGCAATTTATCGAGATGTCACTCCTGTTCTTGCTTCCGATTTGCATCGCGGTCAAGGACTAGCAGTTCTGCTTGCATTGCTACTTTTGCTCTTGGTCCTAGGAGCGTGTTGGGCCATTGCAATTCCGTTCATATTTGCCGCAGCAACAATCTCACTTACCCTTGGAATCGTCTATTTATTGGCACAGAAATTCTTAATGGTTCTCTATATTCCAAATATCGTCGAACTCATTGGGCTCGGGCTTGCAATCGACTACTCCTTACTCATCGTCCATCGCTTCAGGCGAGAGCTCCTTGAAAAAGAGGGAACTCCGGTCGTGGATGCGATTGTTAAGACAATGCAGACAGCCGGCCACACGGTTGTACTCTCAGGTGCAAGCGTGGCAATTGGTTTGGCGACGTTGCTCCTTGTACCAGTGCCATTTGTACGCTCACTTGGAGCGGCAGGACTGCTTGTTCCGATCGCATCCGTCATCGCCGCCCTCACTCTCCAACCGGTCCTACTCTCCTATCTCGGCGAGGGTGGAATAAAACCGAGGAGATTTTCGGGGCTTCTTGCGAAGAGGGATGTCATGAACGGGATTTTCGCAAGAATCGCCCGTCTTGTAATCCGCCGTCCAGTCTCTGCACTTCTGTCCTCACTTGCCATTCTTGGAATCTTGGCCTCTTCTGTCTTCTGGCTACAGGCAACTCCTAGTTCATTAACCGCAATACCCGCCGGACTTGAGTCAGCACGTGCTCTCTCGTTCGTGGAAGGCCACATGGGCCCCGGAATAATCACTCCCACTGAAATCGTCTTTGATCTTGGTGCACCAGGAAAAGCGACTCTTGAACGGGTAGTCGACGCACGAATGTCTCTGGCAGAAAGAATTCTTAAAGATTCCGAGGTCTTCGGTGTCGCCACCGGAATAAAAGCACCCTTCGTTGATCCCACCGGGCGCTTCTTGAGAATGTTCGTCATTGGCAGTCACGACTTGGGAGCTGAAGCGTCGCAGAAGCTTGTAACCGACTTACGAAAAACATACATCCCACAGACTGACTTCCCAGAAGGTACGAGAATTTATCTAGGTGGAGCACCCGCCCAAGGAGCAGATCTACTCGGAAGAATCTTTACATCCTTCCCGTGGATTGTTCTGCTCATACTTCTCTTGGTCTATTTAGTCCTGCTTCGTGCATTTCGTTCTCTCGTTCTTCCATTCAAAGCCATCTTGATGGATCTCATTTCAATTGCCGTCGCCTATGGATCACTGGTCCTTGTCTTTAGATTTGGGGCAGGATCATCAATTCTTGGCACCTACCGCCTTGACCAAATCGAAGCATGGGTCCTTATCTTCCTCTTTGCAGCTCTGTTCGGACTCTCAATGGATTACGAAGTCTTCATCGTTTCAAGAATGCGAGAAGCACGCAGTCGTGGCGCGACAAATACTGAGGCAATTATTGAGGGTATGGCACATACCGGCGGCGTCGTCACTGCAGCGGCCGTCATTCTCGTGGGCGCACTCAGCGGCCTGGTCTTTGGCCACTTCGCCGGCTTACAGCAACTCGGTATCGGCCTCTCCTTGGGAGTCCTTGTTGATGCCACGATTATTCGTGGACTCCTACTACCAAGTGCGATGGTTCTACTGGGCCGATGGAATTGGTGGCTGCCTTCGAAGATTGCGAAACTAGTGAAAACTAAAGCCTCGCCTCTCGGAGAGCGAGAAGCGAGGCTTTAGAATTATTACTTGCGAACTACTTCACGATTGTTATTGCGAAATGGTACGCAGGGATCTGATAGCCAAGAGCTAAACCGGCAAAGTCGCGGTCAGCTGATAGCACTGGAACCATGCCGTATGGAGTATTGGCAAATGACGGCTGCTGTGTATAGATAAGTGGATGAAGATCAATGATGTGGGTACCTGGAGCTCCCGTAGCCCTGATGTGTACCACCATGTATCCATTTGAATTAAATCCACATCCATAGCCCACATAACTATTGTCATATGAGACACCCAATGTGTTATCTAATTGAGTCCAACCGACGCCCTTAATGCTGATGGTGATCTCTTCACCAGCCTTAAATTTCGTTGTTGGCTTGCCGGCACCACCCGTAGCAAATGCTTCTGGAGTTCCAGAGTTGTCGGCCTTTGCCAGACCCATTCCGATAACTTTGCCTGCTTTATCGTAGAAAGGCAGGATGCTCTGTTTTACATAGAATGGAACCTGAGCTTCAATTACGTCCCCTTGCTTTACTTGGATGACGTGCCATCCACCTAGGTGATCTGGAATTGTGACTTCTTTGCTCATCGTGCTTCCAGCAACATCAACAACTGTTAATGGCAAGGAGTTATAGACCCAGCAAGTTCCAGTGCAATTGACACGGTTACCGACGACGGTAGCCCACACGATTTGGTGCGTGCCCTTTGTAGTCAATCCGGTGACATTGACAGTGGTCTTGGAGTTGATAGGACCACTCGTCGCTGACAGCGTTGCAACGGCAGTGGTGTTCGGATCTAACCCGACCGTCGACAACGTTGTTCGTTGAGTCAAAGTTGGTTCAACTTTCGCTGGCCATGTGATTGACGCCTTGGGAGCCCCGTTGTCCTTCGTGACCTTGAAAGCGGCCACTGCGCCATTTGCGTAAGGAACTGGTGATTGCAAGATATTGAGGTAGGCAAAGGTAATGGCATCCTTTACTTCTACATAGTGAGTTCCGACTGGTCCTGCGGCACGGATAACAACCTTGCCAGTTCCACGTGTCCACAGAGCCTGCATTTCACCTGCATAACTGCTATCCCAGTGCACTGCTGCACCAGCGGTGTAAAGGCTTGCACCAAGACCCGTGTATGTGATGGTGATCGGCGTTCCAATTGGGCCGCTCTTTGGCGAGATAGACAGCGTTCGTGTCATCTGAAAGCCACCATGACCCACGGCGACACCATTTTGAACGGCGAATATATCGTGAATGCCACCGAAGTCAGATGGGACTTTGGTCGTATAGGTAAAAGCGCCGCTGGCATCTGTGGTGACAGATGCAATATTTACGTTGTACTTAGTGTATTTAGTACCCAAATAGTTGACGCTATTAGGCTGAATATCTGCGACCCAGGTTCCATCGGCCGTCGACCAGGTCAACATCAGAGCAGTGCTAACAGGAAGTCCTTTGCCAGAAATCACCATCGGCTTTCCGACAGTGCCTTGATCGGGAGTGACAGTTAAATTGAGCATACTTTCTGGAGTGGTGAAGGCTGCCGACTTCACTGCCGTGAATGGGAGCGGCGCAACGTCTGGCAGACCAGATGGTGCAACTAGTGCGATCGGAACGACTGGATTGGTGTCGGCTCCGCTAGCGGAACTCATCATCGCGATTGGAAGAATTGAAACTACTAGAGCACGAAGAACCAGGGCTCCCCTACGCTCCGATAAGAATTTTGATCTCATGATCTTCTCTTCTCTCCGTTAAAAACTAAGAGTTTCTTAGTTAAAGGATTCGGGCAAAATTTTTTTATCCTGATTCTTGAAGTCCGAGCCTGCGATCCTTGTGATCGTCAACTCGGACTCCAAGAGTCATCAGTTGGCTTAGATCAAGCCTTTGGAAGTGCGTACAGCGTGAGCTGGGAGGAAGGAGTGAAGTTTGACTTCCAGATTCCAACTGCGCCTGCGAGAGGAGGGTTTACCGCCAAGGTTCGGAAGAATGGAACACGCTCGTAAACGTATCTTCCATCCACCTTCAGAGCAACGCCATTAACCATTTTGCGTGACAATCTAGTCGTGAGGACTTTCACTGAAGTCTGCTCTTTAGCAATCATCGTAACCTTGAAGTTGATGAGGCCCAATGTGCTGTATTGGCCGACTGCTGTTCCAGTCCTGATGACGGCGGTCCAGAATGCAACACCACTGTGATTTCCATAAGAAAGAGGAATTGGATCAGCGATGCCAGCAACCTCGATGTATGCCTGTGCCGTATTGGTTGGATCCATTACTGCTCCAGCCAAATCAGCGTTATTGGCGTAGACGCGGAACACGATTCCTTGTCCAAGGATGAACTCACTTGTGATCGCACAACTTACGCCAAATCGTGGTGCAAGTGGACCAGAAGTTCCGCTCGCGAGGACGGTATCAACGTACATGTGAATCGGTGAAATCACGCCTTGCACTGGTACTCCTACCTTTACAGTAAAGGCAGCA
>JBAZYI010000018.1:0-24980 GCA_041659345.1 Candidatus Nanopelagicaceae bacterium
CAACTTCTTGGTGGATGGCGGAATCTCTGGAGCGTACGTCACTCCACTTGATGCCTAAGTAGTTAACTAATCCACTCGCTGTACAGGTGCGCCTGCGATCCGATCAAGAAATTGATCGACAAGATCGTAGGCGCGTTTGTTTGAGTGCTCCTCTTGCCGGCGCGTCTCTTCACGCAGTGCTTCGATGCTCATGCCCTCGCCTTCGACTTCTTCACTCCCGCCATCCATCTCCAACCAGAGATCAAGCACATGACTATCCATTTCCGGGTGAAACTGCAGGGCCAGGGTTCGACCGAATGTAAAGGCCTGGTTGGCCAATTCGGTCTTGGCAATTTCAATCGCTCCCGGTGGCGTCACCCAACGATCCCAGTGGTACTGAAACCACGGTCCAGGTGAAATGAGTGTTGGATCATTGCTATCTATTGTGTACCAACCCAATTCAGCTTTGGGTCCGCGAGCTACCGACCCACCTAAGACGCGTGCCATGAGTTGACCGCCAAAGCAGATTCCAAGTATCGGAATCCCTGAGTTGTGTACTTCTTTGACCAACCTCAATTCGGGAAGGAGCCAATTGCCAATCCGCTCGTCCTCCCACACTCCCCAGGGAGATCCCATGACGACGACAACGTCAAAGGAGAGAAGATCGGGCCACACGACGCTGACGTTGGGTTGATTGAAATGCGGTTCGGAGACGATATTGAATCGGGTGATCTCATATCCGCGTTTTGAGAATTGCACCCAGACAGGCCCTCCTTCACTCACATGGTCGTGCTCTATAAAGATGACTCGCTTATTTTCACTCACTTTTAGTACATGACCAATCCGCCGGAGATATTGAGATCATCACCGGTTATTCCGGCCGAACGATCACTGGCAAGGAAAAGAACTCCTTCTGCAATGTTCTCTGGTGAAACGAAATGCTGCATCGGGACCATCCCGATCATCTTTGCACGAGCCGCTTCATGGGAAATTTTCTCCATCTCTGCCACATTGTCGACCACTCCCTCAAGGCGCGGTCCAGCGACAAATCCGGGCGAGATGAGATTTACTCTGATCCCACGAGAGGCCACTTCCAAGGCAAGTGTGCGCATCAGTCCGACCAGTCCCAACTTCGACGCCGCATAAGCACTCCGGTTTTTGAACGGGCGCTTTCCGGTAACTGATCCGATGAAAATGATCGAGCCACTTTCACGTTTGATCATCTCGGGAAGCACCGCCTGGGTGAGAAGGAATGGACCTTTGAGATTGGTATCAATCGTCTCATCCCAATCTTTCTCGGGGAGTTCGGTCAGCGCCACTGGGTTGCCCGTGATTCCACTGTTGTTTACTAGGACATCGATTTGCCCGAAAGTTTCTAGTGTCTGCGAGACCGTTGCATTGACCGTAGTGCGATCAAGTAGATCCAAATGACAGATCAAAGGCGCAAGACCACCTGCAGTTGTGATCAGCCGCGCAGTCTCGTCCAGACCGGACCGATCTCTGCCGGCCACAACCAATTGGGCGCCGACCTGGGCCAAACGCAGACTGATTACCCGGCCGATACCGCGACTTGCACCGGTCACGAGTGCAACTTTGCCTGCCAGCTCTTCCATGGTGATCCCGTCGCTAGAGCCAAAATACTAACTCAGTCGAATCGGCTCCTGGCCTCGTGCGACCAACTTTTCAAAGTGAGCATCGCGCTTTTCAATAAACCGTGAGGCTTCAGCTTCGGCCTTGCTGATAAATGCAGCGAGTTCGTCCCGAGCGGCATTTCCCTCACCGCTGAGGTCTTCGCGATCGAAGATATTCCACGCGCGTAGCACTGGAGCCACTACCTCATCGATATGTTGCTTCTGGTCATAAATTCCAGCCAGGGCAATCTGTACTGCTTTTCGGCCAAAACCTGGCATCCCGACACCTGGCATGGCGAAGTTGGTGACCACGTCGGTGATGGCCCGCATCGCTGCATTTGGTTCGAGGTCAATCGCTTTGCCAAGGAGGTTGCGGTAAAAAATCATGTGGAGGTTTTCGTCCAGGGAGACGCGTTGCAGCAAGGACTCAGCAATGGGGTCATTGGAAATCTTGCCCGTGTTGCGATGTGAAATACGGGTAGCTAATTCTTGGAATGAAACGTAGGCAACTGTATGGAGCATGTCGGAGTCATAAGGAGTCTGGTATCCGAGTTGCATATGCGCCATGCGAAGATCTTCGAGTTCGTACGGATCGACACCGCGCGTGGCCATCAAGTAATCACGGATGACGATGGCGTGGCGTGCCTCCTCTGCCGTCCATCGCTCGAGCCAATTGCCCCATGCCCCGTCGCGGCCCATCGCAATGGCGATTTCGCTGTGATAGCTGGGCAAATTGTCTTCGGTCATTAAATTTAAAACGAGTGAATCTTGGGCAATAACACTCAATCGTGAGTCTTTTGCCTCCCATGCATCTCCATTAAGGGGGCCCGCAAAGGTCCTGCCTTCACTCCACGGGACGTACTCGTGTGGGTACCAGTTCTTCTGTACGGAGAGATGGCGTGCCAGTTCAACGGCAACGGTGGGCTCCAAATCGCGGATGAGGCGAATCTGGATTGCTGGATCAATGGAAGCCACGTAACAATGCTACGCGAGTGCTAGCACTCAGAGCGAATTAGCCCAGGTTTTCTGCTCGAGTCGCAGCGGTCTGCGCCCGCCATCTGTCAATAGCTGCGTGGTTCCCGCTCAATAAAATCTCGGGCACGGCAATCTCGCGCCACACTTGAGGCTTTGTGTAATTGGGGTATTCGACGAAACCTTCTTCAGCGTGTGACTCTTCGACCAATGAGTCCGGGTTGCCGATGACGCCGGGAAGCAATCGAGTGATCGCCTCAATCATGACAAGAGCCGCGACCTCCCCGCCACCGAGGACGTAATTACCAATACTTACTTCGCGCACTCTGATGCCTTGAGCGACAAAAGATTCTTGTGAGTAGTACTCACCGACTCGTGCATCAATGCCTTCGTAGCGACCGCACGCAAAAATAAGGTGTGATGATTTGGATAATTCTTCGGCCATCCGCTGATCAAAAACTTTTCCCGCAGGAGTCAAGATGATGAGATCGGAGTCGGGAGTCACTAATGGGTCAAGGGCGGCTCCCCATACTTCTGCTTTCATCACCATTCCTGCGCCGCCACCGTAAGGAGTGTCATCCACGCTGTGGTGGTTGTCATCAGTGAAGTCACGAAGATCATGGATCGCGATGTCGAGAATGCCGCTCTCTTGTGCTTTGCCTATAAGCGAGAGTTGGAGGGGTGCAAAGTACTCAGGAAATATTGTTACGGCGTCGATATCCATTTTGCCTACCTTTACGCTTCCATGACAACCGGAGGAATGACCGTCATTCGCCTCGAAGCAATATCTACGACGGGCACCAATTGTCGAACAAATGGAATGAGGACTTCACCTGTTGAAGTATCAATGGCTAAAAGATCTTGCCCCGGTAAATTGATAACGTCGGCCACTGTTCCGAACTCTTCACCTGACTCGAGATATGCCGTGCAGCCGATGAGTTGGAGTACGTGGTAATCGTCCTCATCTTCGACGCGCTCGTTGATATCAACGTCGCAGTACATCAAAGTATCGCGGAGTTTTTCAATGGCGTTTCGATCGAAAATGTTCTCAAAGCCGAGCAGGAGAATCCCGTTATGCCAGCGATGCGAAGTGATGAGCAATTCACCGTGTGCATCCGTCTGCACGCGAGCGCCGATGGCAAAACGGTCATCAGGTTGATCGGTTCGAACCTCTACAGTCGCCTCACCGTGGATTCCGTGAGCGCGACCAATTCGCCCCACGAGCAGACGCATGGCTTATCGACTTCTTTTTAGAGCCGAATCGCCCATGGCTTATCGACCTTCGTCCGTCTCCACGAGATCGACACGAATGGAGCGACCTGCAAGAGCACTTACGACTGTGCGCAGCGCCTTTGCGGTACGTCCATTGCGACCAATGACTTTGCCGATATCTTCGGGATTGACTCGAACTTCCAAAGTGCTTCCACGTCGGTGAGTCTTCTCTGTGATGATGACATCCTCAGGATGGTCAACGATTCCCTTAACTAAATGTTCGAGGGCTTCATCAATCATTGTTATTCAGCAGCCTCTGCGATTTCGGCCTTGACCTCAGGAGTAGTCGGTTCAACGACATCTTCCATGAGCGCTTCAACGGTTGGCTCTGCTGCAGGTGTTGCGACAGGCTCTTCAACTACTGGAGCCGCGACTACCTCTTCAACAGCAACTGCTGCTACTGGAGAATTCTTGGCAGCAAGTTTCTCTTGTGCCTTCTTCTTCAGAGTTGTTGCGCCTTCCTTAGGCTCATTCATCGCGCCCTTAACAGCGGCCTCATAAGCAACGCTCTTGTGAACGCGTGGGGCTGCAACGCGAAGGGTGCCTTCAGTTCCTGGAAGACCCTTGTGCTTCTGCCAGTCACCGGTGATCTTCAAGATTGCCTCTACAGCAGGTGTTGGAAGTGCGCCGACTCCTAGCCAGTACACAGCGCGCTCAGAGTTGACCTCGATGAACGACGGCTCTTGTCCTGGTGAGTAACGACCGATCTCTTCAATCGAGAGACCGTTGCGGGCTTTGCGTGAATCCGTGACAACAATTCGGTAGTACGGGGTGCGGATTTTGCCCATGCGCATAAGACGAATTTTTGTAGCCAAGTGGTTCTGCTCCTGTAAGTGTTGTTGCCGTTCAGGTTGAAAGCAGCGGGGTGCGCGTCCAACTTGTACAACTATCGAATAGCGGATGTTTGGGGGTAGAGGGCCCCGAACAGGGTCCCAATCTTGCCATCTGGACGCCCAAAGGTGAAATCCCAGCTTGCCCTCGGGGCTCCTCAAGCCTTGGCTTCCCGCGATATCCGGAGCGAAGCCGGCTCAAGGGCGGGGAAAATGGTAGAAGCCAAGAATCAAAAGGTATAACATCTGGATCATGGGGATGAATATTAAGAATGAAGAAGCTCACCGCCTAGCTGCTCAGGTGGCATCGATTTATGACGAGACACTCACCGAAGCGGTCACTGTCGCCTTGCGCGAACGTTTGGCCAGGGCAACGGCAGAGGATCGCCTTGAGAGGTTACGCACTCTGGCTCACGAAATCTCCCTACGGATGCCAAAGGGAATGACTAGAGAATCGGTTGATTCCATGCTTTACAACGAATTAGGTCTGCCGCGATGACGGTAGTTGTAGATAGTTCGGCTATTTTGTCAATTCTCTTTGCTGAACCCGATAGCGATGAAATTCTTGTCGCTATCAATAGCAACAACTGCGCCATGTCTGCCGGAAATTATTTGGAGACGGCGATAGTCGTAGATGCCACGAAGGATCCGGTTGCAATCCGTAAGTTTGACGCCCTTATCAAAGAGGCCGGCATCGAAATACTTTCGGTAGACCCAAAACAGGTTCAAGTTGCGCGCGCGGCATATCGCGATTACGGAAAAGGGACCGAACATCGTGCCAAACTGAACTTCGGTGATGTCTTTGCATATGCACTTGCAACTACAACAAGAAGAAAATTGCTCTGCAAAGGCGATGACTTTCGGCATACGGATATTGCAATTTTGGAGTTAAAGAGTTCTTGAGGTAATTTGTAAACGCACTCCCCGCGATGCAAGACTTGCCCCCCCTGTTTAGCGCGAATGTCCAATGAATACACACCCAAGCCGCCTTGCCGGCCGGTGTTGGAAGGCTAGGCGTTTTCCGAGGTCTTGCTATTTAGATCCAAGGAATGAATTCCAATTATTCATAGATCATGAATTGAGCCGCCAACTGTAGTATTTGGCACTTCCAACGTCCCTTTTACTAGGAGTGCTCATGACTAGCCAGAATCGATTTGGTCAAATAAGGGATGACCTCTTCTTAAGTGACGACGAGGGATTGCTGAATATGGAGAAGATCTATCTCTGGCTTTCTTCGGAAAGTTATTGGGCTACCGATCGCGACAGGGAAACCATCCAACGTTCATTCGATTTTTCCTACCCGATTGGGGTTTATCAAGGAACGCGCCAAGTTGGAGTTGCTCGGATCGTTAGTGACACCGCCACATTCGCCTGGCTATGTGACGTTTTCGTCGATGCCGATTTTAGAGGTCGCGGAGTTGGGACCTGGCTTGTTGAAGCAAGCCTCGAGTGGGCCGCGAGCAATGGTGTCAAGAGAGTTATTCTCGCAACTCGGGACGCGCACGATGTTTATGCTCGTCAAGGTTTTCAACCTTTGAAACATCCAGATTATTGGATGGCACTGGATACCAGGCCACAAGCGTAATCTTCAAAAAAAATTTAGCGCCAAGGTCCGTTTCGGCCTCGATATGGGAACCCCAATTTCAAGGGGCGTATTAAAGATTGGTGGGGTTACTATCTTTGGTACGCATCGCACAGTAGAAAGGGTCCCGAGTTTCCCCGGGACCCTTGCTCACGTTCCCTAACTTCTTGATCGGTACCAATAGATCAGTCGTGAGAACTTGAGGCTGCGGAGTCGATGACGGGGATCGAACCCGCACCTACCATTTGGTAAAAGTGGAAATGCTGCCATTTACACCACACCGACATCGCAGGTGAATGTTTGCCTTGTATCAGCTTCAAAATGTTTTGTGATTCCGGAATAGTGGAAATTTCATGACTGTGTACAAAAAGCAAGAAGGGCCTCGGGATTTTTCCCAAGACCCTTCTTGTCATCGACTCCAAGGCGCAATGCTTGTTTGGGAGAGTTACCAGCCCTCGCATCACACCATTTCCTTGCAAACTTCAAGGCAATGGAACTATGGCATAAATTCACGTTACTCGGAGTAACTAAACTCTAAATGGTTAAGGGGGCGTATTAACGACTGGCGGGGTTGGCCAGGACGGTACGCACACAAATTGAAAGGGCCCAAACCACTTGCGCGAGCACGTCAAATTTGCCCGCAAAGGAAGATTTTGTGCTGTATCTATCGCTCATTTGATGACGCAGACCTAGAGTGGCGCCATGGAATTCTTGGGACTACGTACCCTCATTTATCCAACCACGAACTTAGACGAAGCGAAGAAGTGGTGGAAGAACTTTCTAGGCTTTGATCCCTACTTTGATGAGCCCTTTTACGTTGGTTTCAATGTAGGCGGTTACGAAATCGGCCTCAACCCAGGGGCCGCAATGGAATTCGGTCCGGTGACGTATATCGGTGTCGAGTCGATGCCTGAAGCACTAGAGCGTGCAAGGGCTAATGGCGCATCGATTGTCTCCGATACTGAAGACGTCGGAGATGGAATCCTGATTGCGCACTTGGTCTCTCCGACAGGAGAGCGATTCGGTCTGATTGTTAATCCGCATTTCACCCTCAAGTAATTCTGATTCCAGATCACCGCAGTCCATGCGTTAGAGACAGCGCTGCTTCTGCTGCCAACTCAAATAATCGCCTCTGAGCCGTCACTGCTTGAGTCCAATCTCGGTGATCCCACTTGGCGCCAGCCAAGTTATCTCCTGCGTAGAGATACTGACCAAAATCAATACCACGTCTTTCTGCAACGGCGAGCAGTGAAGCGACTTCCATTTCCACTGTAATACAACCCTCGGCTACGCGTTGATCGAGCTTGCTCCGAGTTGTTCGGAAAAAGCCATCGGTCGTCCATGTTTTGCCAACGCTAAACGGTTCCTCGTATTTTGACGCTACCGCTTTAAGAATTTCAAGGACCTTTGAGGTAGTACGCACTTCCCGTGCGGGGGCAAGGTAATGATAGGAAGCGCCTTCGTCTCGTACTGCCGATGAAGGAATCACGACGTGTCCCATTGGCAAATCGACAAGTGCACCTGCGCCTCCGCAAGCAATAATCGATGTGCATCCCATGGCGATGACTCGATCCAATACAACCGCCGAAAGACCTGATCCCATTCCGGGATAGAAAATGGCAAGAGGCTGGCCATTCCATTGAATAACTTGCAGCGGTCGCAAACTCGGCAAATTGGCGAGTGCAACGCCTCCATGCGAAGCTACTAATTCATCGATCAAAGGTGGAAAGAAACAGGCAACAGCGGTTACGGGGATATCTAGTCGTTGCTGTCGGGTTTCTGGCTCGATGATGGCTTCAGCGGAGTCAAATTCAAGTATGGGAAAACTTGTTGGCGCTAAATCAGTCATCACAGAACTCTCGCAAAGATTCACCTGAAGGTGAGTTTGAAGACCTTTGCATAATCGAACGCTATCAAAGACGGTATCCACCCCGCTAGATATTCCTAACTCATCGCAACCAATTGTCTTGGACAATTAAATCGCACGAAACGCGCCAAAGATCTTGGGTGTCCCTAGTAATGATCTCGAAGCTGCAGAACAATCACGGTCTCGCCCTGAATTTGGTAAACGATCCGGTCCCTATGGTTGATGCGGCGTGACCAATATCCGGCAAGTTCGTATTTTAGTTTTTCGGGTTTTCCAATGCCCTTCTCCGGATCGGTTAGGATTGACTCTAGAAGGGAATTTATCTTCTCAATGACTTTGGGGTTGCTCTTTTCCCAAAAAGCGAAGTCCTGACGGGCAGTGTCTGTGAGCATTACTTTTCGGAGAGGTTTTTTGGCGGGCATCAAGCAGAGCTTTTCTTCCGGATTCCCCTACCAGCCTTCTCAGCTTTTACGACCGTCGCCTTTTTTGCTTTTGGACTCTTTTTTACAGACGCGACCTTCTTCGCGGGACGCAAACTTCTCTTGCCTTCGGAAGCCCTTGTGATTGGAAGTTCGTACTCGTATAACTTGCCCGCTAGGACCTCAGCCTGACTTCTTGCCAGGCGTTCCCGGTTAGTAGTCGTTCTAAGCAAATACATGGTCTCAATGAGCGACTCCCACTCGCTCTCAGATACCAGTACCGCGTTGCCCTTCTTTGAAGTGATAATGACGGGAGTACTGTCAGTATTCACTTGCTCGATCAATGGGAAGAGTTGGGACCGAGCCTCTGATGCGGTGATAACCACGAACAACCCCTTTTCTCATTCAAGCGAGTAGGGTAGCACATGGTACGAGATTTCGTACCACTCCACACTAAGGAGTTAGCCGCGTTCCTCCAGAGCACGTTTTGCTGGATTCCCAGATTTAGATTTCTTAGCAGGTGGGCTCTTCTTGATGGGGCCGCCTATATTGGGCGCACCTTGATACATCGCCGGTGGAAGTCCTTGAGGCATCGCCCCATTTCGCATCTGACGCATCATCTTCTGCGCTTTAGTAAATCGGTCCACTAAGGAATTCACTTCCGAAACAGCGCGACCACTTCCGCGCGCAATGCGAGAGCGACGAGAGCCGTTGAGGACCTTGGGGTCGCGACGCTCAAGTGGTGTCATCGATTCAACAATGGCGCGCGTGCGAACCATTTCAGACTCGTCAAAATTATCGATTTGCTTTTTCATTGCTCCCGCACCCGGAAGCATGGAGAGCATCTTGGACATTGAACCCATCTTGGACATTGCAGCAATCTGCTCTAGGAAATCATCGAGTGTGAAATCCTCTCCACTGGCGTATTTACTTTCCAACTTTGCAGAAGTGACGGGATCGAAAGCTTTTTTCGCCTGCTCGGCAAGGGTTGCAACATCGCCCATACCGAGAATTCGCGAAGCCATCCGCTCTGGGTAGAAGACGTCAAAGTCAGTGAGTTTCTCTCCCGTGGAGACGAACATGATTGGACGTTGAGTGAGTTGAGCAATTGAGAGTGCGGCACCACCTCGTGCATCGCCGTCGAGTTTGGTCAGGACGACACCATCAAAACCAACGCCATCTAAAAATGCCTGCGCGGTGCGGACGGCGTCCTGTCCGATCATCGCATCGACAACGAAAAGAATTTCATCCGGATTGACCGCATCGCGAATTGCGGCAGCTTCCTTCATCAACGTTTCATCAACACCCAAGCGACCGGCGGTATCGACGATAACCATGTTGTATAACTTGGATTTAGCAAAAGCGACGCCGTCTTTGGCAACCTTGACGGCATTGCCAACTCCGTTGCCCGGTTCGGGTGCGAAAACCGGCACCCCAATACTTTCCCCGACAACTTGCAGTTGCGTAACAGCGTTGGGCCGTTGTAAATCTGAGGCGACGAGAAGTGGCGTGTTTCCCTGGTCGGCGAAATATTTTGCGAGCTTTCCCGCCAGCGTTGTCTTGCCCGCACCTTGCAGACCGGCCAGCATGATGACCGTTGGCGGTTGCTTGGAGAAGCGGATGCGACGGGCTTCGTTTCCTAAGACCTCAACCAGCGTCTTGTTGATAATCTCGAAGATCGCCTGGGCCTGGTTGCTTCCGGACTGAAGAGTTGGGAGGGCTTCGAGGGATCGCTGGCGGACGTTCTCGACAAACTCAGTGACGACGGGCAAGGCAACATCGGCTTCCAACAGCGCCTGCCGGATTTCCACGCAGGTGCTCTCGATATCGGCGGCCGAGATCTTTCCGCGTGAGCGCAGGGAGTTGAGCGAGGCGGAGAAGCGCGAAGTCAGTGAATCGAACATAGAGGCAGAGCCTAACCCAGGCTCAGCCAAACTAAAGAAGTGCGCCTCTGAGCCGCTCCACGACCTCCTGGGCACGTTTATCGCTCAGGGGTCCGGCCGCAATTTCTGTGATGTAGAGGGTGTCAATCGCTTCGGCCCCCAGGGTGGTGACAATTGCCGAGCGAATATCAACCCGGCAGCGGGTTACGGCGTCCCCTATTCGGAAGAGGAGTCCTGGTTGGTCGTGGCTTCGAACTTCGATCACCGTGCACTCACTCGACGCACCCATAACCACTTGGACAATGGGCGGCGGGACAGGAATCGATGGCAACTGGCTATACGCCTTCACCCGCTCTTGAATTCGCTTCTCCAGATCGCCATGTCCGGCGAGGGCAGCCTTAATACCATCATGAATCTTCTCCGCCGTCGGAACCGGGGCGTTGGGATCCAGGGAGACAATCCACCTCATCACGGCAGAGGGTCCGTGCGAAATGGTGCGAGCAGATCTCACATCCAACCGCGCGAGATTAAGAACTCCGGCAACAATCGAGAGAAGTCCTGGTCTATCGGGAGAGATTACTTCAACTGCATACTCATTTTCCTGAACTACAACTTCTACACGTAGTGATGCGACTTCGGCGAAGGCACGTTGCTCGGATGTGAGTTCGGGTTGAGGTGCAACCGTCGTGCCTGTCATCGCGGCGCGAGTCCGTCCGACCAAATCTGCAACAAGCCTCGCTTTCCAATTACTCCACGCCGCACTCCCCGTCGCTTCACCATCAGCAACGCTCAATGCGTGCAACAACTCAAGTGTCTGAAGATCGGGAATGCGAGCTAGGACAGAAATAATTGTCGCCGGATCATTGAGATCTCGCCGTGTCGCAGTTGCAGCGAGCAACAAGTGTTGCTCAACCAATACCTTAAGAGTTGCGACATCAGGCTCGCTAAAACCAATTCTTCTTGCCAACGGTTCAATTAATCGAGCACCACGATGTGAGTGGTCTTCCATCTCACCTTTTCCAATGTCATGGAAGAGCGCAGCCACCAGCAATAAATCGGGACGGTGAACATCGCGAGTCCGAGATGCTGCATGGACAGCTGTCTCAACCATGTGTCGATCAACGGTATGACGATGGAGGAAGTTTCGTTGCGGAAGGCTGCGCACTGCGCTCCACTCGGGCAACCAGGCAGAAATCAATCCTTCCTGGTCCAGCGCTTCCCAGACGTGAATCATGGCGTTTCCCGCACCAATGAGTGCGACCAGATCTTCTCTCGCCTCCCTTGGCCATGGATTCGGCAGCGCCCCACTTCCTTCTTTCAAACCTTGTGCCAGCTGAACGCAAGACTCCATAGAGAGGTGGATACCAAGTTGAGCCGCCTTGGCGGCAGCACGCAGACCAAGACCTGGGTCTTGCGCCGAAATTGCGTCAGGATCAATGATGAGTTCTTGATTAGCAACACTGATTCCTCGACCCACGCTGATGAATTTCGTTCGTCGTGAGAAGAGTCCTTCTTTTCCCTTGTGGTCGAGGCGATGCCAGGTGGACTGCATCAAGTAATCAACATCGCGGGCAGACTGGGACACTTCGCCCATCAACTCATCCGCATCTGCAAACCGGAGTGCGTGCGCGACCTTGTCCTGCTCCTGGAAAAGCAATCTGTCCCGACCGCGATTGCTCGCAAGGTGAAGGGCTTCCCGGATATTGGAAAGAGAGGATTCAGCGTTGCTGATTCGCTCCAGGGGAATTTCTATCACCCCGGATTTTGCAACGGCACGCAATGCAGTGATATCACGCAAGCCTCCGCGGGCTTCCTTCAAATCCGGTTCGAGAAGATACGCCAGTTCACCCATCCGCTCATGTCGCTCGGCGAGAAGAATTCGTAATTCGGCCAGACGTCGTTTGGAATCTTTGCGCCAGTCATAGAGGGCGTCCTGTTGGACTTTGGTAACCAAATCTGAATCACCACATATAAAACGAATATCCAGCAGTCCCATCGCGACTTTGAGATCGGCCTTTGCAGCGTCCCGAGTCTGGCTTGGAGTCCGCACCGAATGATCCACGCTTCGCGGAAGTGATGCATTCGAGGTGGTGCCGTCCCAAATGGGATAAAGAAGCGCGTTAACAAACGCTAGTAATTCATCGTCACCATGTTGTTCGGTATGAAGCATGAGAATGTCTAAATCTGATCCCGGAGTTAGCTCGCCGCGGCCGAAACCACCGACCGCGGCGAGTGCTATCCCAGCAATTCCTCGATTTGCCTCTCCTTGCAGTTTCTCGGCGGCTGCAAAGAAAAGCTGGCTCAGTTCACGATCGCTCTCGTTCGACCGTAATCTTCGCTCACGTGTCCCCACCGACTCGACCTCCTCGCTGTATTGAAGTTCAGAAATGAAGTTGATGGGGATACGAAACCGATTCATGCCACGCACTATTGAGTGGGAGGTTCCTCAATAGCACCTAAATTGCGTCGACTCCACGCTCGCCCGTGCGAACACGAACCACCTGATCTACCGGGGTCGACCAGACTTTGCCATCGCCAATCGAACCCGTCGATGCCGCCTTCACAATGACACCGATAACGGATTCGGCTTCAGAGTCGTCGACCAGAACTTCTAATCGAACCTTTGGGATGAGATCAACCGTGTATTCAGCGCCTCGATAGACCTCAGTATGTCCGCCCTGACGGCCGAACCCACTTGCTTCCGAGACTGTCATGCCGGTGACTCCATGTGCTTGAAGGGCGTTCTTTACCTCGTCAAGTTTGAAGGGTTTAAGAATTGCGGTTATGAGTTTCATAGCATTGAACCTCCTCGTGATGAACTAGCCAATTCATAAGCTGATTCTGCATGTTCGTTGAGATCAATGCCCTCGACTTCGGAATCACGGCTTACGCGCAATCCGATTGTCTTTTCAATCGCGAACCCGATGATAAGAGTCATGATAAATGAATAGGCAAGAACAAAGAGTGCACCGAAAGCCTGCTTTCCAAGAAGCGATGTTCCGCCACCATAGAAGAGTCCGTCGAGGCCAACTGAGTTAACGACAGAGGTTCCGAAGAGTCCGATGGAGAGACATCCCCAGAGGCCGCCGACCAAGTGCACGCCGACAACATCGAGGGAGTCATCGAATCCAAGCTTGTACTTCAGGCCAACCGCTAGTGCGCAGAGCGCGCCCGCGATTAATCCAATCACCACCGCTGCCCATGGGGCGACGAATGCGCATGCTGGCGTGATTGCAACCAGACCTGCAACTGCACCAGATGCTGCACCTAGCGATGTTGGATGCCCGTCGCGCAACTTCTCAAGAAGAATCCATCCAAGAAGACCCGCTGCGGTTGCCACTTGAGTATTCATGAAGGCAAGACCCGCAATGCCATTGGCTGCAAGGGCAGAGCCGGCGTTAAATCCAAACCAGCCAAACCAGAGCAAACCAGAGCCCAGTAAGACGAGTGGGAGTGAGTGAGGACGCATCGCCTCTTTCTTCCAGCCCACGCGCTTTCCCAGAACCAAGGCAAGTGCAAGACCAGCGGCACCGGCATTGATGTGTACAGCGGTTCCGCCGGCGAAGTCTTCAAGACCCTTGGCTGCTAGGAAGCCAGCTCCAGTGATGGTGTCTCCCACTTTGTTGCCGAAGAAAAATACCCAGTGTGCAACTGGGAAGTACACGATGGTTGCCCAGAGTGTGACAAATACTGCCCAGCCAGTGAACTTCGTGCGATCTGCGATTGCGCCAGAAATAAGCGCCGGGGTGATGATCGCAAACATCAACTGGAAAGCAGCAAAAACTAAGACAGGGATTGGATAAACGCCGCCGTTATTAGTGAAGTCATTGACGATGCCTCCAAGACCTGAGAAGGAGAGAGATCCATACCAAGGCGAATTACCCTTGTAACCAAAGGCCAATTCGAAGCCGAAAATTACCCAGAGGACGCTGACGATCCCGATGGTCACCATCGACATCATCATCATATTGAGAACGCTCTTTGTGCGGACCATTCCGCCGTAGAAGAAGGCAAGGCCTGGAGTCATGAGCAGTACAAGGGCTGTACTGGCTAGCATCCAGGCGGTGTCACCAGAATTGAGGACTGTAGGGGCCATATTTTCACTTTCGTGAGATCTTCTCGCCATTGAGGTGAGCGAAATATGACGGATAAGAGTTACGGCAATTCACTCCCTGCGTTTCCAGCGCGTCACATATTCGCGTGCTTTGTTACAAAATGGTTACGGGAAGCTCGAGAAGCGATTGGATGTAGGCGGCAGGGTCAAATGGCGCAAAATCTTTCGCTGATTCACCCGTGCCTATCCACTTGATTGGAATACCTAGAGTCCGCTCGATAACCAGGGCAATGCCACCAGGGGCACTTCCGTCTACCTTGGTCAAGATAATTCCCGTTAGATCAACAGCCTCTGCAAATACTTTCGCCTGGGTCAGACCGTTCTGTCCGGTGGTGGCATCAATAACGAGAAGAACCTCTCCCACAGGCAGGACCTTCTCGACCACTCGCTTCACTTTGCCGAGTTGGTCCATCAAGTCATTCTTGGTGTGCATACGGCCGGCGGTATCAACGATTAAATAGTCCATACTCTTTGCAAGACACTGCTGGGCCGCATCGAATGCAACAGATGCTGGATCTGCCTTCTCTCCCCCGCGAACCACCTCAATATCTAAGCGTTCGCCCCATGTTTGCAGTTGTTCGACGGCTGCAGCGCGGAAAGTGTCGGCCGCCGCAAGCATGACTTTCTGATCTTGCTCTGAGAGTGCATGAGCCAGCTTCGCGGTTGACGTCGTTTTCCCTGTGCCGTTGATTCCGACGACAAGAATTCCAGTGGGCCCCTCAGCAAACTTAGCAATCTCGCGTGATTTGTCGCAAAGAGATGAAGTCAATACGGAGATGATGGCATCTGTTGCGCTCTCCGACTTTGCAGAGCGAGCTGCTTTCAATACATCCCGAGCAATCTCGGGACCAAGATCGGCTTCGAGTAATGCGGCTTCTAACTCTTCCCAGTCTTGGGCAGATGCACTGGGTTTTCCGGTGATCTTGGCAAGTATCTTGCCGAACAGTCCCATCGGACGGAACGTCTAGACGGATTGTGCGTCGCGAAGGCGCTGAGAAATAACTTCAGTCACACCGTCTCGACGCATCGTCACACCGTAGAGCGCATCCGCAATCTCCATTGTGCGCTTCTGGTGAGTAATGATGATCAACTGCGAACTCTCCCGAAGTTCTTCAAAGATTCCCAAAAGTCGGCCAAGGTTGACGTCATCAAGTGCTGCCTCGACTTCATCGAGTACATAGAACGGACTTGGCCGAGCTTTGAAAATCGCGACGAGGAGTGCAATTGCAGTCAGAGACTTCTCTCCGCCAGAAAGAAGTGAAAGACGTTTGATCCGCTTCCCCGGTGGGCGTGCTTCGACATCAATACCCGAACTCGTCAAGTCATCTGGATTGGTGAGAATCAAGCGGCCATCTCCACCAGGGAAGAGGCGAGAGAAAATATCTTCAAAGTGACGGGCAGTGTCGTTAAAGGCATCCATGAAGATCTGCTGAACCCGCTCATCAACTTCCTTGATGATGTCGAGAAGATCTTTACGGGTCCGCTTGAGGTCTTCGAGTTGCTCGGCAAGATAGAGAAGTCGCTCTTCGAGTGCGCTGTACTCCTCTAGAGCGAGCGGATTGATCTTGCCTAGAAGGGCCAAATCACGCTCGGTCTTTGCCAAACGTCGCTCCTGTTGTTCGCGGCGATATGGGACCAGGTCGCCTTCGACAACGGTGCCATCGTCCAATTCAATAAAAGTCGGAACATCGCGTTCGGGGCTGTACTCATTGAGCAAAGTCGCGACATCGATTCCAAGTTCTTCAACGGCTTTGAGTTCGAGCGCTTCGATACGCATTCGTTGTTCGGCGCGGGCAATTTCATCGCGGTGAACACTTGAGGTGAGTTGTTCGAGTTCGGTTGCGAGCTCGCGAGCTTGAGCGCGAACGCTCAACGTCTCACCTTCGCGCAGTGCACGCACTTCCTCTAGATGACCACGCTCGTTTGCCGCTTTTGCAATTGACCGTTCAATATGAATGAGAGCCTCGTAGGCAGACTCAGCAATTGCTTGAGAAACAATGGCACCGCGTGCGCGTGCACCACGTCGGGTGGTCGCCTTCTCCGATGCTTCGCGTTCTGCGATTGCCGCATCCTCCAGTGCTTTTGCTCGAGCCGAAAGGGACGCAAGTCGCTCTTCACTCGTCCGAACACTCAACCGCGCTTCGACCTCAGTAGTGCGAGCGATGGAAACCTCGGCGCGTAGTTCTTCAGCAAGTGAGTGACTTGGTTGTTCTACTTCTCCATGATGGTGCATCTGCTCCTGAGCAATCGCGAGTTCGCTCTCGTCTCGCGACTTTGCACCAGTTGCCTCGAGAATGGCGGCGTTGAGTCGCTCTACTTCTGCGCCGGCAGACTTTGCGTGCTGTCCAGCAACTGCCAACTGCTCGGTGAGAGCTGCGATTCGAGCATCCGATTCATTGAGCGCGGCAAGGGCCACGTCAAATTCGCTCTGTCGTTGTGCGAGTTCGCTCTGGGCAGCAGAGATTTCAAAACGAAGACGCTGGCAGACATGGTTGATCTCAGAGACTTTCCCAGTGAGTTCATCGATGAGTGCATTGATTTCAATGAGAGATGAAGAAGATTTCGATCCTCCACGCGCACGTGATTGAGTAAAGACATCGCCATCGCGTGTGACAACCGTCAGTGTTGGATGGGAGGAAAGAATAGATTCGGCCGCCTTGGCATCGTCGGCAACCACGGTATTTGCAAGCAACTCGTGCAAAAGAGGTTGGATCGAACTCGAGCGGACATGCGATGTGATCGCCGTGAGACCGCCAGGGATAGAGGAAGGATGTGAATAAATATCTGGTCGCATGACCAGAAGATCGGCTTGGCCGAGGTTCTCACTTCGAAGTGCGGAGAGGGCGAGTACGGCAGATGAGAGATCCTGAACTACAACCGCATCTGCCAAGGTGCCAAGTGCAGCGGCGGCGGCGCCTTCCCAGCCAGAGTCAATCTCAAGAAGTGAGGCGATGCTTCCAAGAACCGCCACCCCGCGTGGATCGCGAAGGAGGGCTACTGCGCCATCTCGGGACTGAGAGGTGAGGTGCATGGCCTCCAACTTGGATTCAAGGGCATTTCGCTCGCGGTCTGCGGCGCGCTCTTGATCGATGAGAGCGTCGAGTTTGGACTTGGTCTCAGTGAGCACGTTTTGGGCTGACTCAAATTGTGAATCCAGACCTAGTTCGCGCGAATCCGCACCAGTAATTTCAAGTTCGTGAGTTGAGTATTCGCGCTGTGCGGACTCCGCGCGCATCTGCGCGTCATCGCGCGCTTTTGTCAGACGGGAAATCTCTTCGGCAATTGCATCCAGACGGGCGGCCAGAGATTTGATGTGTCCCTCTTGGCGCGCAGTTCCTTCGCGTTGGTCTGCGACTGCACGAAGCGCTGCCGCTACGCGGTCTTCTTCTGCTTTCAATTCGGCTTCGCTGATGGTGAGTGATGCGGTTGCCTCTTGAAGTAGTTGACGAGCAGTCTCGACGGAGGTTCGAAGTTCGGACTCCTCATCACGGAGCAGAACTGCTTCTCGATCGAGTGTCTCGGGATCTCGTCCTGCACTTCGGGCGTCTTCGCCCTCTTCAGATAAAAATCGGGTTCGCTCCTGCGCCAAACTCTGCGTACCGCGGAATTTTTCGCGGAGAGCATTGAGTTGGTAGTACGTCTCTTGCGCTTGAACAAGTTTTGGATTGTCAATCGCAGTCTGAGTATCAAGTTCGGTTTCGCGAGCACGTGCACCTTCGAGATTGCCTTCAACGATTGCACGGCGCTCGCGAAGTGCTGTCTCATCTGCTACTTCTGCATTAAGAGTCTGTGTAAGTGAAATCAGATCATCGGCAAGAAGTCGTAATTTAGCATCCCGTAAATCCGCTTGAATTGTTGCAGCCTTCTTTGCAACTTCTGCCTGTTTGCCCAACGGGCGAAGTTGGCGACGTAGTTCGACAGTGAGGTCTTGAATTCGCGCAAGGTTGGCCTGCATCGATTCAAGTTTGCGAAGTGCTTTCTCTTTTCTCTTGCGGTGCTTAAGAACTCCCGCAGCCTCTTCGATAAATCCACGACGTTCCTCCGGGCTGGCCGAAAGAATTGCATCCAGTTGACCCTGTCCAACAATGACATGCATCTCGCGACCAATGCCACTGTCGCTGAGAAGTTCTTGAATATCGAGAAGACGGGATGCATCTCCATTGATCTGATATTCGCTAGTGCCATTGCGGAAAAGAATGCGAGAGATAGTGACTTCTGTGTAATCAATTGCGAGCGCGCCGTCGGTGTTATCGATGGTGACAGAGACTTCGGCCCGCCCGAGAGGAGCGCGACCGCTGGTTCCGGCGAAGATGACATCTTCCATTTTCCCGCCGCGAAGAGACTTGGCGCCTTGCTCACCCATAACCCAACTGAGCGCATCAACGACATTGCTCTTGCCCGAGCCGTTGGGTCCAACCACGCATGTGATCCCCGGTTCTAGTCGCAGGGTCGTTGCGGAAGCAAAGGACTTAAAGCCCTTGAGCGTGATGCTCTTCAAATACACAGCGCAAACCTACCCTAGGGCTTACTCCTGCGTTGGCACGCTCAGTAATTCGTAGGCAACGCGAGCCGCGATCTGCTCAGCCTCCCGCTTGCTCTTTCCCTCACCTTGTGCGATTGCCTCTCCGGCAACCACGGCAAAGGCGGTAAAACTCTTATCGTGATCCGGTCCAGTCTCAGTCACAAGATATTCGGGTGCACCCTTGCCAGAAAGGGCAACCAACTCTTGGAGAGCTGTCTTGCCGTCGAGGCCCGCGCCTTTATCCACGGCGTTGACGAGAGTCTTCTCAATCAGGTCGCGGACAATCTGCGTTGTCTTTTGAAATCCACATTCGATATATATGGCACCTATGATCGCCTCGAGTGCATCGGAGAGGAGGGAATTTTTATCATTGCCGCCTGTGTTCTCTTCACCTTTACCCAAACGAATGTACGAACCAAGATTCAACGTGCGCGCAATCTCTGCGAGCGCTCGCATATTGACTACGCCAGAGCGCAGGGGTGATAAACGACTTTCATCAAGGTCGGGAAAGCGACGGAACAATTCTTCTGTGACAATTAATCCAAGAACCGAGTCACCTAAAAATTCAAGGCGCTCATTTGTTTCGTTCAATCCAGACTCATACGCGTGCGAGCGGTGGGTCAGTGCTAACTCGAGCAGTTGTGGGCTGATCTCCACGCCCAGTGCTTTAGTTAACGATGAGTACAGGTCAGACCTCGATTACCTGACGGCGGTTGTATGTTCCGCAGGTCGGGCATGCGGTGTGTTGCAATTTTGGTTGCTGGCACTGTGGGCAGTTTGAGAGAGCCGCTGCAGTGGTTTTCCACTGGCTGCGACGGGAACGGGTCTTAGAGCGCGACATCTTCCGCTTTGGTACTGGCACTTTACGTTCCTCTTTCTAAAATTTCACAGACCTTGGCACCCGCTGGTGACTATCGCCCCGTGAACGGCAGGGTGAATTACGTGGCTAAGTATCCCCTAAAGGGCTCATTTCTTGAAATCGAGGCCCTCTTCATCACTCACTGGGCTCTTCTGGAGCTCTGGTAGGAGCCCCGCCAACCCCGACCAACGCGCATCAATGACCTCATGGGCATGCCCGGCAGGCAGGTTGGTCCATTTCACACCACATTCAGGGCAGAGCCCTGGACAATCCTCATCGCAGAGGGGGTTGATGGGAAGGGAGAGAACAATGGCATCGCGGATAGGCGCCTCAAGGTCGATGATGTCGCCTTCCATCATCAACTCCTCCTCGTCGAGGTCATCCTCTTCCTCGCGGGCACGCTTTCGCTGGGCCTTGGTGTGGGCCTTCTCCGGCTCGTACCGGTAGAGCTCTTGGATTCTGCGCTCAATATCAAACTCAACGCTTTCTAGGCAGCGCATACATTCGCCGTCGGCAATGGTCGACAACTGAGCGCTGACCAGGACTCCCTGCGTAACTGCTTCCAAGCGCATATCAATATGGATTTCTTCGCCTGCCAGGACGCCAATGACATCAATGCCGATGCGATCAGGGGCTGGAATATCTAGGGAGTACTCCCTCATCTCCCCCGCACGACGCGGAAGATCATGGGCATTAAAACGGAAGACCTGCGGATTGCGCGTCATGGATTCGCCTTCTAAAGATTATTCGGTGGCGAGTTGCGAAAGCACGTCGTTATCGCCGGCTCCTGCCAAACGTTCGCGACCGCGAGATACGGCATCCATGGTCTTATTCAAGATAACTTCCAAAGTGGCAAGGCGAGAATCAATGTAATTCTCAACTTCTTGGCGCTCGCGCTCTGCCATCGCGCGTGCTTCATCAAGGACGCGTTGAGATTCATCCCGAGCGGCTTGCACGATCGCAGTCTGTTCAACCATACGAGCAACTTCCTCACGGGCCATGGATATCAATTGCTCGGCGCTATGTCGGCCTTCTTCAATGACCGCGTCACGAGTAGCCAGAAGATTCTGCGCAGTTGCCAAGTCCTGCGGCAAGAGATTGCGGGCTTCATCGAGGAGTTCTAGAAGATCGGCGCGATGGACAACGCAGGAGGCTGAAAGGGGAACACTTCGGGCTTCCTCGACCATTGTGATCGCAACACTGAGTTTTTCAATCGAATCCATTTTACTTCCCTGCCAATCGGTCTCGAAGTGCGTCTGCCACATTGGATGGAACCATCCCGGAGACATCACCGCCAAAATGGGCCAACTCTTTAACAAGAGATGAAGATAAGAATGAATGTGCGGGAGAAGTAGCCATGAACATGGTGTCCACGCGGCCAGCCTGGAAGTTGACCTGAGCCATCTGCAATTCGTAGTCAAAGTCTGTAACAGCGCGCAGGCCCTTGACGATGACGGATACATCATTTTTCTTGCAGAAATCGACAGTCAATCCATACCAAGAATCGACAACAACATTTGGGAAAGCCTTGGTGTTCTCGCGGATCATTTCCATCCGCTCTTCAACACTGAACAGGCTCTTCTTGCTTCTGTTTTCAAAGACGGCCACGATGACGCGATCAAAATGATTGCTGGCTCGCTTGATGATGTCGAGGTGTCCGTAGGTGATCGGATCGAAGGATCCAGGACATACGGCGCTCTTCACCCCGCAAACGCTAGCAATGATTGCGAGTCTTATCCATTCAGCGCCAATTTGGCGTAATAAATGAGCGCCTGTCCATACTTTCTCGACCGCAAGGGTTGATATCCCTTGGGCCACTCGAGTGGACCTGATTTATCTGGTCGCTCGACTGCGACGATGGATCCCTCATTGAGGAAGCCGTCCACTCTCAAATTCACGAGATCCTTATGAAGTTCGGCGTCGGAAACATCATATGGAGGATCCACGTAAACGATGTCGTACGTGGTGGGTGGGGTTGCTTCTAAAAATTTGTGAACCGGCATGGAGTACAGATGGAATACTCCTGCAGTCTTATTTTTCAGGACTAATTCCGCATTTGCCATGATTGATTTGCACGCACGTTCGTCTTTTTCGACGGCGTGCACAATTGTGGCTCCACGAGAAAGTGCTTCAAGTCCCATTGCGCCTGAGCCTGCAAAGAGGTCCAGAAAATTGAGGTCGAAAAAATCTCCGAACTCCGAGAGCAGAGAAGAGAAGACTCCTTCTCTCGCCCGATCAGATGTGGGACGGGTTGCACCGGCTACGGAGGAAAGTACCCGCCCCCTTGCGACTCCAGCGATGATCCTCATGCATCCATCCTACTTTTTAGGCCTTATCTATGTAATCCGCTTTCTCATCGGCTTGAAGTATTTTCAACTCGCCGGCCAGGGCAGGATAAGAAAGGAGAGATGGCTCTGCATCAACGAGTTCCTGAGCATCATCACGCGCGTGGATAATGAGATCTTCGTCTCGCAGTACGCGCAACAAACGCAAATGCGATCGTGTGCCTGATTGGCTCGCTCCAAGGACGTCTCCTTCTCGCCTCTGCTCAAGATCGATTCTGGAAAGTTCGAAACCATCAAGCGTACCTGCAACCGCATCAAGTCTCATGCGGGCAGCTGACTCTGGGACTACCCCGGTAATCAGGAGGCAAAGTCCGGGTGATGTTCCACGACCTACCCGACCGCGCAATTGGTGAAGTTGCGACACACCAAATCGATCGGCATCCATGATCACCATCACGGTCGCATTTGCAACGTCCACGCCGACTTCAATAACTGTGGTTGAAACAAGCACATCGATTTTGCCCTCACTAAAAGCACGCATGGTCTCGTCTTTTGCCTCGGTTGGAAGTTGGCCATGAAGAATGGCAAGTCGCAAACCTGCCAAGGCCCCCGAATGAAGAGTTGGCGCCAATTCTTCGACGCAAGTTAATTCCGTAGTCGTAGTACCAAAGAGGAAATCCATATCTGCATCCGCGGACGTTGTGGCATTGATCCGCGGAGCAACGATGTAGGCCTGGTGCCCCTTCTCTACTTCCTCGCGAATTCTCATCCATGCGCGTTCAACAAAAGCTGGCTTCTCGAGTGCGGCAACAACATGGGTTGCGATGGGCTGTCGGCCTTCTGGCAACTCACGCAATGTCGACACGTCGAGATCACCGAAGATCGTCATCGCCACCGTACGTGGAATAGGCGTTGCAGTCATGACAAGTAAATGCGGTGGAAATTGCGCCTTAGCTTTGAGTGCATCGCGTTGTTCAACGCCAAATCGATGCTGCTCATCAACAACTACTAGGCCCAGATCTTTAAACTCCACACTCTCACCCAGAAGTGCATGGGTCCCAATCACAATGCCGGCATCACCAGTTGCGGCCAGACTCAGTGCCGCTTTGCGCGCAGCAGCATTCTGCGAGCCCGTCAGCAAGGTAACTTGAGTAGCGTCCTCTGCCCCTCCGAGCATCCCCCCCTGCGCCAGGGAACCCAGAAGAGTCTTAATTGTTCGGTAATGCTGCTGGGCAAGAACTTCAGTTGGCGCAAGCAAGGCCGCTTGTCCGCCACTATCAACGACCGCCAACATCGCTCGAATCGCAATAACAGTCTTGCCAGATCCAACTTCTCCTTGAAGTAAGCGGTGCATCGGATGAGACTGGGCTAAATCATTTTCAATTTCTGCGATTACCATCTTCTGACCGGAGGTCAATGTAAATGGAAGGGTCTTGTCAAAAGCTTCAAGTATTCCTCCCAGCCGTGCAGGACGAGCAGTGGCATTGAGTTGGCGAAGTTGGTCCCTTCGTACAACGAGCAACAGCTGAAGAAGAAATGCTTCATCGAAAGTAAGGCGCTCACGGGCTAATTTGGCTTCTTCCAAATCAGTGGGTTGGTGCACCGCAACAAGGGCTTCTTTGAGCGTTGGGTAGTGATGTTTCATTCGAATTTTCTCTGGAAGGAAATCGGGCACATCATCCAAGGCATCGACTGCGAGTTTCACACACTGCGCGACTTTCCATGAAGGCATCTTTGCCGTCGCGGAGTACACCGGAAGATATTTGCCAGCAAATTCTTCGACAGCACTATCAACATCACTTCCATCGGCAATCAATTCGTAATCAGGGTGAGAGAGTTGACGCTTACCGTTGAAGATTCCAACCTTGCCGGCAAAGAGTCCTTGCCGCCCCACCTTGAGTTCGCGTTCACGCCAGGCTTGATTGAAGAAAGTCAGAGAAAGTTTTGATCTGCCGTCCGTGACGACTACTTCCAGAATTGTCCCCTTACGCCCGTGAAGAGGGCGAGCATTTGTACTAAAGACCTCGGCCAAGATTGTCACCTCGTCGTCGGCTTTCAACTCGGAAATGTCGGTCAACTCACCTCGCACTGCATACCTGCGTGGATAGTGGCGCAGGAGGTCGCCGACGGTCCGTGCACCGAGTCCAGATTCGAGCACTTTGGCAGTGCGATCCCCCACGACATCGATAAGTTTGGTCTCGAGGGTGGCCATGGAGCCATTCTCTCCTATATTTCAGGCGCGTGTACTAACGATTGATGTGCAGAGTCTGGGTGCCCTTTTCCCAGCCAGAGTGAGTAATGACAATCAGTATTCGCCCCAATGAAAGTAGGCGATTTTCAATCCGCGTTGCCAACTCCTGGTCTAGATGTTCGGTTGGTTCGTCCAAAACAAGTATCTGGGCTGGCGAGAGAAGTGCACGAGCCAGATTGAGTCTCTTAATTTCCCCTCCAGATAACGCTCTTCCCATCTCTCCAAGAATAGTTTCAAGTCCGCTTCCCATTTCAACGAGCAAGGAATCAAGTTCGACGAGAGTAAGAACTCCAAGAAGTTGGGAATCTGTAGCACTTGGCGATGCGATCTTCAAATTCTCGCGCAGAGTCGTATTGAAGATATGCCCGCTCTGAATGACTCCAGAGATGCGCGATGAAATATCAGCGATTGATCGTAGTTCGTGACCATTAAGAAGTATTTCGCCTTCATAATCAAGCAATCCTAGGAGTGCGAGAGCTAGCGTTGATTTACCACTTCCACTGCGGCCGCGAAT
>JBAZYI010000019.1:0-24335 GCA_041659345.1 Candidatus Nanopelagicaceae bacterium
CCCAGGGCGGTGCTAAATTCTGCCGCGTCAACGTCCTAGGCTACCCGCATGAGAAGTCGCTTCGCAGGTGTTCTTTCTCGCCGCCTCTCCGCGCTCCTGGGACTCCTCCTGGTCCTCCAATCTGGATTGGTCGTAACGGGTGGCGCAGTTCGGATCACCGGCTCAGGCCTTGGCTGTCCAACCTGGCCAAAGTGCACCGACCTCTCTTACACACCAGTTCCTCACCAACCGCAGGGTCAACTTCACGTCTGGATCGAGTTCGGGAACCGGCTGCTCACTTTCGCCCTTCTCCTCGTTGCGGTCATGTCAATGATCGCCGTAATACTTCTAAAACGTCGCGATATTAAAGCGCTGGCTGTTGGTCAAGTGGTGGGAATTTTGGCTCAAATTCCGCTCGGGGGGATCACGGTCTTAACGCATCTCAACCCGATCGCAGTGGCTTCGCACTTCATACTCTCCATTATTTTGATAGCCGCCGGCACTTCCCTGTACGAAAGAAGGACATCGACTCCTCCTTTACTTCCACGTTCAGGCAAGAAGTTCCCGATTCTCACGCCAGCCCATCTACTTCTTTCGGCATTAGTAATTATCGTCGGAACCATTGTCACAGGAAGCGGACCGAACGCCGGTGACTACTCTGCTCCTCGTTTTCATATTCGCCTTGAAACAATCACTCGGATTCACGGTGATCTCGTGATCGCACTCATGCTCCTTACTCTCATCTATTACTTTGCAACCGGCGATTCGCCTTTCCTCCGGCGGAGGATTGTGATTTTTGGAATAATCAGTCTCCTGCAAGGAGCCATCGGGTTTCTTCAGTACTACCAGGGTCTGCCCGAGTTATTGGTCGGCGCTCACTTGCTTGGTGTGACATTGGTTTGGATCAGTGCATGGCGAATTCGACTAGCGGCAAAGTGAGGAATACATGAATACCCAGAACGCAGAGTGGACCACTCTAGATGACGATGCGGTGACCCACGCTCGTGCGCTCGCAATGGATGCCGTGCAGAAAGTGGGCAATGGACATCCCGGAACAGCTATGGCACTTGCTCCTGTTGCGTACCTGCTCTTCCAAAAGCACCTAGTTCACGATCCGGCGGATCCACAATGGCTTGGCCGTGATCGCTTCATCCTTTCGTGTGGGCATTCATCTCTCACGCTTTACACCCAGTTATTCTTTAGCGGGTATGGCCTCGAACTTGATGACCTTAAAGCATTTCGTACATGGGGTTCTCTCACCCCTGGGCATCCTGAATACGGTCACACTGCAGGAGTAGAGACAACAACCGGCCCCCTTGGGCAAGGCGTTGCAAACGGTGTCGGCATGGCAATGGCGCAACGTTACGAACGAGGCTTGTTGGACCCAGATGCTCCACTTGGACAGAGCATTTTTGACCACAAGATATGGGTCATTTGTTCTGATGGTGACGTGCAAGAGGGCGTTAGCGCTGAAGCCTCCTCGCTAGCCGGAACGCAAGGACTCGGATCTCTCAATGTCATCTACGACGACAATCGAATCTCAATTGAAGGCGATACTCACATGGCCTTTACTGAGGATGTTTCAGCGCGCTACCGGGCGTATGGCTGGCATGTGATTGACGTTGACGCAGCAAGTGATGGAAATATCGACCGAGCTGGGATCAATGCTGCGATTCTTTCCGCAAACGCGGAGATAACAAAACCAACTTTTATTCGTATGAAATCCGTGATTGCTTGGCCGGCTCCCAAGGCGCAAGGAACTGCGAAATCCCACGGCTCCGCTCTAGGTGAAAGTGAAATTGCAGAAACTAAGAAGATCCTTGGGCTTAATCCTGATGAACATTTTGCTATGCCATCGGACTTACTGGCCCATGTGCGTCTAGTGAAAGCGCGCGGCGCGGCACTTCACTCAACATGGAACGAGAAGTTCTCAAATTGGGAAAGAACTAACCCTGCGCGTGCCGAGTTGCTGACACGACTTCGTACTCGTGCGCTACCCGACAACTGGGAAAGTGCAGTTCCGGAGTTTGGGTCCGATAAGGAGATCGCTACTCGCAAGGCATCAGGTGACGTCATACAAGCGATTGCCAAAGTGCTTCCCGAATTTTGGGGTGGCTCTGCAGATCTCGCCGATAGCAATAACACCACCATTGAAGGCGGCGGTTCTTTCCTTCCACCTGGGAGTTCAATGAAGGGTGCCAACCCGTACGGACGCGTCGTTCACTTTGGAATCCGCGAACACGCAATGGGTTCGATCCTGAATGGAATAACCCTTCATGGTCTCACTCGTACTTTTGGGGGAACTTTCCTCGTCTTTAGCGATTACATGCGCCCGGCAGCACGGCTTGCATCGCTCATGAACTTGGGCGTCACTTTTGTTTGGTCACACGACTCCATAGGACTCGGCGAAGATGGACCCACTCATCAGCCAATCGAACATATAGCGGCATTGCGAGCTATCCCTGGCCTTTCGGTTATCAGACCTGCAGATGCCAACGAAGTCGCCGAAGCCTGGAAGAACATAATTTCGCGCGATGAGCCATCTGCCCTCCTCCTTTCGCGTCAGAATCTCCCAGTCTTTGATCGCACGGTTTTTGCACCTGCATCCGGAGTCGCTCAAGGTCTTTATATTTTGAAGGAGGCTACCTCGACTCCCCAAGCAATTCTCATCGCGACAGGTTCTGAAGTTTCTCTCGCTGTGGCGGCCCAAACAATCCTCGAATCCCGCGGTATTCCAACACGAGTAGTAAGCGCTCCATGCTTTGAATGGTTTGCCCTACAGCCGAAGAGTTATAGGGAAATAGTTCTGCCTCCAGATATTCGCATTCGAGTGAGTATCGAGGCCGGAATCTCTCAGGGCTGGCGCGAATACGTTGGTGACTCGGGCTCCTCAGTATCACTTGAACACTTTGGCGCTTCCGCTGCTGCGCCGGTACTTTTCAAGGAGTTCGGTTTCACCCCAGAGCATGTCGTTGAAGAAGTAGTAAAGAAGCTCGCATGATCATTGACCATATCTCTCAAGCTGGAACCTCGATCTGGCTTGATGATCTATCCCGTGCAAAATTGACCGGGAAGGATCGCCACAGTCTTCCTCACCGAATTGAGAATGATGGAGTTGTTGGAGTAACCACCAATCCAAGTATTTTCAATTCGGCAATTTCGCAGGGCACTGAGTATGCCGACGCAATTGCGGCTCTTAAAGGAAAATCAGTAGATGATGTCGTTCGAATACTCACAACCGATGATGTCCGAGATGCTTGCGATCTGTTCTCTCCAACTTTCAAGAAAAGTGGAGGTGTCGACGGTCGCGTGAGTATCGAGGTCGATCCGCGATTGGCACGAGATGCGAAAACAACCGTCGAACAGGGAAAGGAACTCTGGGCGATTGTAGATCGGCCCAATGTTCTAATAAAAGTTCCGGCAACCGTTGAGGGGCTCGGCGCAATAACCGAACTCACCGCCGCAGGTATAAGTGTCAATGTCACGCTCATATTCTCCATCGAGAGATATCTCCAATCTTTCGAAGCATTCATGCAGGGACTTGAAGAGCGCTTACGTGCTGGCAAGGAAATCTCCGGGATTACTTCAGTGGCATCAGTCTTTGTCAGTCGAATCGATGCATCCGTGGACTCCTTACTCAAGGCTGGACGCTCCCCCGCTCATTCGGCTCTTCTGGGTCGTGCTGCCATCGCTAATGCGGCACTCGCATACGAGGGTTTTGGGAATCTGCGCAATTCAGACCGGTGGAGAAATCTTGCGGAGCACGGAGCACGGATTCAAAGACCACTGTGGGCATCGACCGGTGTGAAAGATCTTGCATACGATGACACTCGATATGTCGTGAACCTCGTTGGCCCCGACACCGTCAACACCATGCCGCAGGCCACCCTTGACGCAGTCTTAGATCATGGCGTGCTCTCTGATTCCACTGTTGTAGATATCTACCCAGAGTCACATGACGTCCTTGAGAGTCTAGAAAAGCTCGGTATCTCAGTAGCGCAAGTAACGACCGACCTTGAAATTGATGGCGTTTCGAAGTTCGAAGCCGCGTGGGTCGAACTCCTTTCAAATGTTGAAAAGTCACGCAACGCATGATTTCTATCCACGGACCCCTTACCTCGAAGATCGACCCATTAGATCCTCGATTCACCAGAATTGTTGAGGCAAGTGCACGACTGGCCAAGAAGGATGTGACTCTCTGGGGCAAGGAGGCCGAAGCAGAGGCAAAAATCAGACTCAATTGGGTGGACCTGCCCACCACTTCACGTGCCCTTTTACCTGAATTGGATGCACTCGCTGCACGGTTCAGAAGTTTTGATCGCGTCATTCTCTGCGGAATGGGCGGTTCGTCCCTTGCGCCAGAAGTCATCGCCGCAACTTTTGAGAAAAGACTCCTTGTCATTGACAGCACCGATCCCGAGTATCTATCCCACGCACTAGAAGGTGATCTTGCAAAATCTGTGGTTGTAGTCAGCTCAAAATCTGGCTCAACAATTGAAACTGCATCACAACGCGCCCTTTTTGAATCGCGATTTACTGGCGCGGGTCTCAATCCCAGAGATCACATGGTCATAGTGACCGACCCGGGATCACCTCTCGATAAAGATGCACGTGCCATGAATTTCCACGTTATCAATGCAGACCCGAATGTTGGTGGAAGGTTTAGCGCGCTCACTGCTTTCGGTTTAGTACCAGCGGCACTCCTTGGAATAGACGTCTCCACCATTCTCGATAGTGCCGACGACACTCTCGCGCTTTTGACTGGCCCACAGTCGCCGGCGGTCGCGCTCGCATATCTCATCTCATACAAGTGTGATCAGTACTTTGCCTTGAGCGATGCCGAATCTAGAATGCCGGGACTTTCAGATTGGATCGAGCAACTCATTGCTGAATCCACCGGTAAGAATGGGACCGGTCGACTTCCCATCGTTATTGAAAGTCCTGGTTCGCCAGTTGGATCTAAGGAACTGACAGTCGCCTTTGCCGGCAAAGGCGACATTATTGTTGAAGCAGACCTCGGTGGGCAGTTTATTTTCTGGGAATGGGTCACAGCACTAATTGGATTTGCTCTGGAGATTGATCCTTTTAACCAGCCCAATGTGACTGAGGCAAAAGAGAGAACCGCTTCACTTCTCCAGGCTTGGTCGGGTAATGTCCCTCACTTCGCACCCCCTCACACGGACGATTATGTCGAAATTTTTTCCGCGGCAATAAATGTTCAAGACGCGCTAAGAAACCTGGTCGATCTTGTCCCAGCAAATGGCTACATAGCGATCATGGCTTATTTAGATCGCTTCAGCGACGCGCAGTTAGGCGAACTTAGGGAGATTCTGGCGCACAAGAGTGGTCGTCCAGTTACCTTCGGCTGGGGGCCACGATTTCTGCACTCCACTGGCCAGTTCCATAAAGGTGGTCAACATAATGGAGTATTTCTGCAGATCACTGGGGCTGTTAGAAATGACATTGCAATCCCAGGAAGGGATTTTAGTTTTGCAACTCTCATTGCCGCCCAAGCACTGGGCGACGGTGCAGCACTTTCATCGCGGCAGTTGCCAGTGGTGCGGTTACACTTAAAAGATAGATCTCAAGGCATTGCGCAGATTCTCTCCGCTGCCCGAGCAATTATTTAGTCGTCGTCTCCGCGTAATTTCTTAAGCGCCTCGTCGAGAATCTTGGATCCCTCTGCGTCGCTCCGACGCTCTTTCACATAGGCCAAGTGGGTCTTGTAAGGCTCGTTCTTGACAGGGCTAGGAGGGTTTGCCTTGTCCCGACCGGCCGGGTAGCCACAGCGAGGACAGTCCCACTCATCAGGAATAACAACTGTCTCATCCTCGGCAAATGAAGGGCGTGTCTCGTGCCCATTGGAACACCAGTAAGAAATCTGGAAACGACCAATAGATTCGCCGCGTTCGGCTTCGCCCATTGGACCGGCACCGACACGACTTCCTCGAATTGCACTTCCGCCTGCCATATTTACTCCCTGTTAGATCAAGCCTTGCAACAATTTCCAAGCACTCCTACTTAAGCGCCAAACTCAACGCAACCACTCCTGCAAACCAGAGTCCGCCGACAACAATGGTAATTCGGTCCAAGTTTCGCTCAACTACGGAGGATCCACCGTAGTTTGAAGAGACGCCGCCTCCGAAAAGATCTGAAAGCCCACTGCCCTTGCCCTTGTGAAGCAGGACGAGGAGAACCATCAGAACGCTCGTAAGAACGAGCAAGATAGAGAGAGCGAGCTTCATTGATACCCCTTACAGGTTCTTCTGGCATCTGGCACCGTTATGTGGCAGAGGATAAGGATACTGTAATTATCAATGCTTATAGAACTTGACGATTTTGGCCAATTCCTCAGGATCCAGACTGGCTCCCCCGATGAGGGCGCCGTCGACATCTGATTCACCCATGATCTGAGCAATATTTGAGGATTTGACCGAGCCCCCGTAAAGGATTCGCATTGCCTGTGCAATCTCAGGGGCGCCGATCTCTTCGATTTCGTGCCTGATCGCGCTGCATACTTCTTGTGCATCTTGCGCGGTTGCAGTCTTTCCAGTGCCAATAGCCCAGACTGGTTCGTAGGCAATAACAATCTTCTTCAACTCTGACTTGCTCAACTGCGCAAGTCCAGCCCTCACCTGTCGAATCACATGGGAAACATGAGTCCCTGCCTCTCGGACAGAGAGTTCTTCTCCAACACAGAAGATGGGAGTGAGTTCATTGGCGAGGGCCGCTTTGACCTTTCGATTGACAAGAGCATCGTCTTCGCGATGAATCGCACGTCGTTCACTGTGACCTACGACTACAAAGGTGCACCCCAATTTCGAGAGCATGGATCCAGAAATGTCACCAGTGAAGGCACCCGCTGATTCTGAAGAGAGGTCCTGCGCACCATAGAGAAGGCGGAGTCGATCTCCATCGACAAGAGTCTGCACGGATCGAATATCCGTGAAGGGAGGAAGGACTGCAACATCGACAGCGTCGTAATCCTTGTCATCAAGGCTATAAACGAGTTTTTGAGTAACTGCAATCGCCTCAAGGTGATTGAGATTCATTTTCCAGTTACCTGCCATGAGTGGCTTGCGCATGAGTTCTCCTTGGTTGCCGTGCACGTATGAAAACGTCTATAAACCGAGAGCTTGGAGCCCTGGAAGTTCTTTTCCTTCTAAGTACTCTAAAGATGCGCCACCACCAGTGGAGATATACCCAAAATCAGAATCTGCGAATCCCAAAGCACGCACAGCCGCAGCCGAGTCTCCGCCACCAACCACAGAAATTCCAGAGACTTTGGTGAGCGCCTCTGCAACAACTTTTGTCCCAGCTGCAAATGCCGGAAATTCGAAAACGCCCATGGGTCCATTCCAGAAAACAGTTTTGCAGCCAGTTATTGCCGCCGCGAATGCTTGTGCAGTCTTCGGACCTATATCAAGCCCCATCTGATCCTTCGGAATACTCCCGGCATCAACAACAGTGGGTAATGCCTCCGCGGAGAATGCGGGTGCAACAACTACGTCTGTAGGAAGAAGAAGTTGAACACCTTTCTCTGTAGCACGAGCAATCAATTCTTTAACGGTAGGGATCAAATCGGTCTCAACCAGAGATGTCCCGATCTCTTTGCCTTGCGCTGCGAGGAAGGTAAAGAGCATTCCACCGCCGATGGCAAGAAGATCAACTTTATCGATGAGGTTGGCGATAACACCGATCTTGTCGGAAACCTTTGCCCCTCCAAGCACCACGCCGTAAGGACGAACTGGGTTGTGAGTGAGTTTCTTAAGGACTTCAACCTCGGCAGTGACCAAGTACCCCGCAGCGTGTGGGAGAAGCTGCGGCAGTTCAAAGACCGATGCGTGTTTGCGATGGACCGCGCCGAAACCATCTCCGACATATCCATCGACAAGAGATGCGAGCGAGCGTGCAAACTCGGCACGCTCATTGTCATCTTTGCTTGTCTCGGCTGCAGTGAAACGCAAATTTTCCAGAAGAAGAATCTCGCCAGGTTTTAGGTTATTGGCGGCTTCCGTAATTGAGCCTCCAACCGCTGGAAATTGAATTTCTCTCTCCAGGAGTTCGCTCAACCTCTTCGCAACTGGCGCGAGGGAGAGTTCGGGTTTCACTTCTCCTTTAGGGCGACCCAGATGGGCTCCGATTACAATCGAAGCGCCACCATCAAGCAAGTACTTAATGGTGGGCAACGACGCTCGGATCCGTCCATCATCCGTGATGACTCCACCCTGAAGTGGAACATTGAGATCGCATCGGAGAAAGATTCGCTTTCCAACGATTCCCAAGGATGCAAGTGACATTAGAGGTTGCGGCCTACCAAGGTAATCAGGTCAACCAACCGGTTTGAGTAGCCCCATTCGTTGTCATACCAACCAACCACCTTCGCAGTTGTTCCGACGACTTTAGTAAGTCCCGAGTCAAATATGCATGATGAAGGGTCGGTCACGATATCTGATGAAACGATTGGGTCGGCGGTGTAGGACAGGTAGCCCTTCAAGGCACCCTCGGACGCGGCTTTCATAGCAGCGTTAATCTCGGCGGCTGAAACTTCCTTGGCTAATTCAACAGTGAGGTCGGTGACCGAGCCGGTTGGAACTGGAACACGGAGGGCATAACCATCGAGCTTGCCCTTCAACTCTGGGAGAACAAGACTGATCGCCTTTGCCGCACCTGTCGAGGTTGGGATGATATTTGTTGCAGCGGCGCGTGCACGGCGAAGATCCTTATGTGGGAAATCAAGGATTACTTGGTCATTTGTGTAAGCGTGGATCGTGGTCATCAGCCCACGAACAATTCCGAATTGATCGTTGAGAACCTTTGCCATAGGCGCCAGGCAGTTGGTTGTACATGAGGCATTCGAAATAATGTGGTGCTTTGCAGGCTCGTACTTATCATCGTTAACACCCATCACGATGGTGATGTCTTCATCACTTGCCGGGGCGGAGATGATTACCTTCTTAGCTCCTGCAGCAATGTGCTTGCCTGCATCGACAGCCTTGGTGAAATGTCCCGTGGATTCAAGAACAACCTCGGCCCCAACGGCTGCCCATGGAAGGGCGGCAGGGTCGCGCTGCGCAAAAACCTTGATGGTCTTGCCATCAACGGTAATCGTGTCTTCGGTGTAAGTGACCTCACGGCCAAGACGGCCCAGAATCGAGTCATACTTGAGCAGGTGTGCAAGGGTTGCATTATCCGTAAGATCATTGATGCCGACAATCTCAATATTCGGATTATCGAGGGCGGCACGGAAGAAGTTGCGGCCGATTCGTCCAAATCCATTAATTCCAACAGCAGTCACAGTAAAACCTCGCTTAGTTAGTGGCCCTTCTGGATCTCTTAAAATCTCTTCAGAGACTTAGAAGGACCATGAAAGGGTGGGCAGCAGAAAAACCACAGCGCCGGGGTATGTCCTTAACCTTATCATCGGCGCCTGGCGAGGAAACTACCTCTGAACGTGACTCGTACGACTCCCGCCATTAAAGATGCAATAAATCGACTGGAAGAGAAAAAATTGAGTCAATTGAGAATTAATTGAGAAGATCAGGTGAAAGACCAGCTTCAGTATCTGCGATTCCAAGTTCGGAAGCACGCTTATCCGCCATTGCCAGAAGACGGCGAATTCGCCCTGCGATTGCATCCTTCGTCATGGGCGGGTTGGCAAGGGAGCCAAGTTCTTCCAAGCTCGCCTGCCCGTGAGTGATTCGCAATTCGCCAGCCTCTTTGAGGTGCTCTGGAATCTGTGGTCCAAGAATCTCCATAGCCCGCTGGACTCGAGCAGACGCCGCCACCGCAGCCCTTGCAGATCGTCGCAGGTTGGCATCGTCGAAATTGGCTAGGCGGTTGGCGGTTGCGCGCACTTCGCGACGCATCCGACGCTCTTCCCATGCGAGCACACTTTCGTGAGCTCCCAGTCGAGTCAGAAGAACGCCGATGGCATCCCCATCACGAATTACCACTCGATCGACTCCGCGCACTTCACGCGCCTTTGCAGCAATCCCAAGTCGGCGAGCTGATCCAACAAGTGCCAGCGCTGCCTCAGGTCCGGGGCAGGTAATTTCCAATGATGAGGACCTGCCGGGTTCGGTGAGTGAACCATGCGCGATAAATGCACCACGCCATGCCGCCTCGGCATCACAGATTGCAGCGGAAACTACTTGCGGGGGCAGGCCCCTGACGGGACGGCCATGTGCATCCACCAATCCCGTCTGGCGGGCAAGTGCCTCGCCGTCTTTGATGACCCGAACAATGTATCGATTCCCTTTTCGAAGACCACTCGACGAAAGGACCGCCAGTTCACTTTCATGCCCATAAACATCGGCAATATCCTTGCGTAGCCGGCGCGCACTCTGTGCCGCGTCAAGTTCTACTTCTATGACTATTTTGCCAGATACAAGATGCAAACCCCCCGCAAAACGAAGGAGGGCAGACACTTCCGCTTTCCGACAACAAGGCTTCGTAACGGAGAGACGAGTCAGTTCATCTTTCACTGCAGAGGTCATCGCCATGTGCTTATCCAACCAGGCTATTCGTCATGATGTGACCAAAATGAAGTGCCAATTTATCTACATCGTGATGCACGCGGCCTCGTCCTTGTCGAAGGTCGGCTACTAGGAGCCTCCCACCCATCTTCTCAACTTGTCTCACCAGGGAAGACTCGTTTTTTACTACAGAGTTATCGACAAGAACGAAATCCGTTCTCAGGTCAGGCGCATATTCGGAAAATAGGCTGAGGTGCTCCTCTGGAGAATAACCAGCAAATTCTTTACCCGGCAATTCAGGCGTGGCATCTAGGTTGAGAACGATAATTTTTTTTGCATTACTTTCACTAAGCGCTTTCCGCTGCATCGGTACAAGAAGATGAGGAAGTACCGACGAAAACCATGAGCCAGGTCCCATCGTTATCCAATCCGCTTCTGCAATCGCAGCAAGTGCTTCACTACGCGCTGGGGGATCATGCGGAATAATTCTCAAAGACTCAAGTTTTCCTCGCGCGGTCGCCACCTCGGCTTGTCCTCGGATCACTTCACTCCCCTCGGAGGTCGTGAAAGTGCCCTCGATATCTAAAGGTTGCGATGCCATCGGAAGAACCCGACCGATGACTTTGAGCAAGGAGCCAACTCGATCTAGTCCAACAACTGGATCAGCATCTCGATCCCATAGTGCAGCAAGCAACAAATTACCGACAGCATGACCATTCAATGGTCCATCTCCAGTGAAACGATGCTGCATAATTCTCGCCCACTCGCGTCCCCACTCATCATCGGCGCAGAGAGCAGCAAGTGCCATCCGCAAATCCCCTGGCGGGAGAATGGGGAATTCCTGTCTTAATCTTCCGCTGGAACCCCCATTATCTGCGACGGTGACAATTGCGGTGATTTCGGGGGTGACTTTCCGCAGGGAAGTGAGAACCGCTGCCAACCCGTGTCCTCCCCCGAGGGCAACTACTCTCTGATGCACTACTCGCGACCCACGTCTCGGTGTAATGCGTGAGCCTCTATAGCTACCGGACCCTTAACTTGATTCAGCCGAGAAGCAATCGCTTCAGAAATGGCGACACTTCGATGTTTGCCTCCAGTGCACCCGACTGCAAGAGTGACGTACTTCTTGCCTTCTCGCAAATAACCTTCAACCATTTGATGCAAAAGCGCCACATAATTGTCAATAAAAGCGGTAACACCTGGAGAGGAGAGAACGTTATTGCTTACGGGTTCGCTTAATCCATTGAGAACACGAAGTTCGGGTATCCAATGTGGATTGGGAATGAATCGGCAATCAAGAACAAGGTCTGCGTCGACGGGAATTCCATACTTGTAGCCGAATGAAAGTACATTGAAACGAACTCCGTGATCATGACCCGTAGAGAAGACCTCTCCCACTCGCTTATCAAGTTCGTGAACATTGAGATTGCTTGTATCAATGACAACGTTTGCTCTCGAACGTAAGTCTTCTAGGCGCGCCCGTTCGCGTGCGATGCCGTCCACAATACGGTCTGCCCCTTGAAGTGGGTGAGGACGTCGAGTTGCCTCAAAGCGTTGAACAAGAGCTTGATCGGTGGCATCAAGAAAAAGTAAGCGGTATGGAACTCCCTCCGCCTCGAGGGTCAACAAAGAATTGTTCAAGTCATCAAAGAATCGACCACTTCGAACATCCACCACAACTGCCATCATCGAAATTTGTGCGCCATCCGTCTGCGCAACCAGAGCGGGGAGCAAGGCTGCCGGGACGTTGTCGACCACATACCAACCCAGATCCTCCAAGGCATGGGCAACCGTCGATCGTCCTGCACCCGACATGCCGGTCAGTATCAATACTTCTCGAGGTTGATTCATAACTTCTTCATCTTCCTGTACGTGTCAAGAACCTTCAAGAATTTCACCCGTTTGAGCGTCGAAGCTAGGTTCGACCTCCTTATGGAGATGCGTGCAAATGATATGGGCGATCGTCGGCCCAATTCCGGGCAGTTGGGCGATTTCTACCGCTGATGCCTTTCGGATAGCAGCCACGGAACCAAAATTTTTCAAAAGTGCGGCTCGGCGTACGTGGCCCAGGTGGGGAATTTCGTCCAATAACGACTCCAACATAAGCGCTGATCTCCTCGAGCGATGAAAGGTAACCGCGAATCTATGGGCCTCATCTCGAACCCTTTGAAGAAGGTATAGGCCCTCACTCGTTCTGGGAAGAATCATTGGATCTTTAGACCTAGGTAACCAGACTTCTTCCATTCTCTTCGCTAGTCCACAAAGGGGAATGTCAGCAAGACCGGCTTCATCTAGAGCCCGTAGAGCCGCCTGCACTTGTGGCGCGCCCCCATCTACCACAATGAGGGAAGGTGGGTAAGAGAATTTTCCCTGCTTGCCACCACTTTGTTGCAGTTCATTGAGATCTACACCGCGTTCATCGAGAAGTCTCTTTACTCGTCGAGAAATAACTTGGTGGATTGCACGCGTATCATCCCATGCGGTGTCGGTGTTAATTATGAAACGTCTGTACTCACTCTTCTTTGGCAAACCATCCTCAAAGACCACCATGGAAGCTACAACGGATGTTCCCGAAATATTCGAAATATCAAAACATTCAATTCGCAACGGCGGTTTATCTAAGTCGAGTGCCTCTTGTATTTCAACGAGGGCTCTACCGCTAATGGCACTATCAGTAGATCGCTTGTTCACGAATTGAATGAGAGCGTATCGAGCATTCCTTTCAACAGTACTCAAGATCTCGACTTTCTCACCTCGTTGAGGCACTTTGATTTCAACTTTAGAACCGCGCAATCCAGTCAGCCACTCCTGCAACGTGGATGCGTTCGCTGGCAACTCATTGATTAATATCTCCGGCGGGACATCGCCTCCCACGATTGACGGTTGAGTGTCACCATAAATTGAAGCGAAGAGCGCAGAAATGTCATCTTCATCCTCGAGAGATCGCTTCTGATCCAAGAGCCAGGATCTTGACCCTTTTATGGAGCCACCACGAATCATGAAGAGCGATCCGGCTGCATGCGACCCTTCGCGATGAATGGCAATAACGTCAGCAAATAGATTTTCAGGTAAGGCCGCAGCAGTCGATTCAAGAACATGCTCCATGGATGTAATCTGATCTCGGATTTTGGCCGCGCGCTCATACTCTTGATTGTGCGCAGCGGTTTCCATCTCTTTGCGAAGAGTTGGAAGCATTTCGCCCTGACCAGCGTCCATAAAATCAACAAGGCGATTGGCCAAGTCTTTGTGCTCCGAGGGCGATATCCACCCGACGCAAGGTGCGGAGCATTTACCGATGTCTCCAAGGAGGCACTGACGCTGGCTCTTCTGAGCTTTTTGGAAAATCCCATCCGTACAAGAACGTACTGGGAAGACTTTCAATATGACGTCGAAAGTATTTCTCAGTGCCCAGGCTTGAGTAAAGGGCCCGAAGTACTTGATTCCCGGGCGCTTCTGTTTACGAGTAATGAATATACGCGGAAAATCATCTCCCACGGAGAGCGCCAAATACGGGTAAGACTTATCGTCGCGGAATTGAACATTGTAAGTCGGGTTGTACTGCTTAATCCACGAGAATTCCAACTGCAGCGCTTCAACCTCGGAATCCACGATGGTCCAATCGACGCGAACCGCTTCATGCACCATCCGGTAGGTACGCTCTGGAAGACTATTTTGAAAGTAATTACTCAAACGCGACTTTAAACTAAGTGCCTTGCCCACGTAGATCACTCGATCGTGGTCGTCGAAAAACCGATACACCCCCGGAAGTGCAGGAACGTCCTTCGGACGATACGACTCGGGATTTGCCATCATCGTTTGGCAGAAATGCTCGCTCGGTTACTTTCCAAAATTTCCGCGAGATACGCCCCCGTGTAGCTTCTCTGGTTGAGCGCAACGTCCTCTGGCGATCCTTCCGCCACGATAGTGCCTCCGCGGAATCCTCCTTCTGGACCCATATCTATCACCCAGTCCGCGGATTTAATGACATCCAAATTGTGTTCAATGACGACCACTGTGTTGCCGGTGTCAACGAGACGATTGAGAACTCCGAGGAGTTTGTTGACGTCCTCAAAGTGAAGTCCCGTTGTTGGTTCATCAAGGACATAAATGGTGCGGCCCGTAGAACGCCTCTGCAATTCTGTCGCTAATTTTACGCGCTGAGCCTCTCCGCCGGAGAGTGTTGGCGCAGATTGACCGAGACGAACATAACCCAAACCAACATCGCAGAGCGTTTTTAGATATCGGGCGATGGTTGGAACCGCCTCGAAAAAATCTCTCGCCTCTTCAATTGGCATTCCCAGCACTTCGGCAATGGTCTTACCTTTGTAGTGAACTTCGAGGGTCTCGCGGTTGTAGCGTGCGCCATGGCAGACCTCACAGGGAACATAAACATCGGGCAGAAAGTTCATTTCGATTGTGATTGTGCCATCGCCCGCGCAATTCTCGCAGCGACCACCCTTCACGTTGAATGAGAAGCGACCTTGCAGATAGCCACGAACTTTTGCCTCGGATGTCTCTGCAAATAACGCGCGCACTTTGTCGAATACGCCTGTGTAGGTAGCAGGATTTGAACGTGGCGTACGACCGATCGGTGATTGATCCACGTGAACTACCTTGTCCAACAAATCCACTCCCGACACGCTCCGATGGCGACCAGGCACCAGGCGCGCACCGTTGAGTTTGTTGGCAAGGGTTGTATAAACAATGTCATTGATCAGGGTGGATTTGCCCGAACCGCTTACCCCGGTGACTGCAACAAAGGCGCCTAACGGAATAGAAACGTCGATATCCTTCAAATTATTCTCTCGAGCACCTTTGACCAGGAGTTTTCGTTTTGGGTCGATGGGTCTGCGAACTGCCGGTATCTCTATTGCCTTACGTCCCGATAGATAGGCTCCGGTAATCGATTCTTCTGACTCGATAAGGGATTGATAATCCCCAGAAACTACAACTCTGCCGCCATGCTCACCAGCTCCGGGACCAATATCTACAATCCAATCAGCTGCACGAATGGTCTCTTCATCATGTTCAACTACAATGAGGGTGTTTCCCAAATCACGCAACCGAGTAAGAGTCTCAATAAGTCGGCGATTGTCTCTCTGGTGCAGCCCGATACTCGGCTCATCTAAGACGTAAAGAACTCCCACTAATCCAGAGCCGATCTGAGTGGCCAAGCGAATGCGCTGCGCCTCACCGCCAGAGAGTGTCGCGGCGGGTCTATCCAGGGAGAGGTAGTCCAATCCGACATTGAGTAAGAAACCAAGACGCGCATGTACTTCCTTCATCACTCGTTCAGCGATTTGCGTCTCGCGAGGATTCAAGTCAATTTCCCTCAGGAATTCCGCGCACTCTCCAATGGAAAGTTCGCAAATTTGGGCAATATTCTTCCCACCAACCAGCACTGCCAACACCTCTGGTTTGAGCCGGGCGCCACTGCAAACGGGACAGGGGATCTGGCGCATGTAGGCCTCATACTTGTCCCTGCTGTAATCACTGTCAGTCTCGCCGTGCCTACGGTGAATAAATGGAATAACTCCTTCGAAGCCCGTCGAATAGTTCCGCACTCTTCCATATCGATTTTTGTACTTTACGTGTACTTCATATTCAAAGCCATGCAGGATCGCTTCCTTTGCCTTTGCAGACAACTTCTTCCATGGGTTATCGAGGGAGAACTTCACTTCTGCCGAAAGAGCCTCCAAAAGCCTCAGAAAATACTCCGAGGTCTGCCCCGTCGACCACGGGGCGATAGCGCCCTCGTTTATTGAGATTGAATCATCGGGAATGATGAGGTCGAAATCAACCTCAAGTTTCGTGCCAATTCCTGTACAAGCCGGACATGCTCCGAATGGGGAATTAAAAGAGAAAGAACGTGGTTCGAGCTCTTCAAAAGAGAGTTCGCAATCATGGCATGCCAAATGCTCGCTAAATGTCCGCTCTCTTTCAGAGCCTTTGGCATCAACGAAATCGAGAAGGACAATTCCATTTGCTAACCTCAATGCAGTCTCAATCGAATCGGTCAGCCGATTCTTGGACTCCTCCTTGGCAGTCAGCCGATCAACAACAACCTCAATGGTGTGTTTCTCTTGTTTTTTGAGTTTCGGTGGCTCGGCAAGCTGAATGACTTCACCGTCAACGCGGGCTCTCGAATAACCTTGGCTTACTAACTCCTGAAAAAGATCAACAAATTCACCTTTTCGCGCACGGATCATTGGAGCGAGTACTTGGAATCTTGTAGATGCGGGCATTGTCAGAATTTGGTCGACAATCTGCTGCGGACTCTGACGACTAACGGGATTGCCGCAATTGGGACAGTGGGGCCTTCCTGCACGCGCAAAGAGAAGACGGAGGTAGTCATAAACCTCGGTAATTGTCCCGACGGTCGAACGTGGGTTTCTATTTGTCGATTTTTGGTCGATCGATACCGCTGGTGAGAGTCCCTCAATAAAGTCCACGTCCGGCTTATCCATCTGGCCCAGAAATTGCCTGGCATATGCAGAGAGCGACTCAACATACCTGCGCTGACCCTCAGCGAAAATTGTGTCGAAGGCGAGGCTCGACTTGCCAGAGCCTGAGAGTCCGGTGAAAACGACAAGAGAATTGCGTGGCAGTTCAATCGAGATATTTTTGAGGTTGTGCTCTCGCGCTCCGCGGACAATGAGGTGCTCTGCCATCTGCCTAGACCCCCGCCGTTTCCATGTCTCGAAGTTCCCGCTTGAGATCCTTAATTTCATCCCGGAGTCTGGCCGCCAATTCGAAATGAAGGTCCGTTGCGGCACCTCTCATCTGCTCCGTCAGTGACTCTATCAAGGCCAATAACTCCTGGCGCGGAAGAGAGCCCAAACTCTTTGTATGTAGTCCAATGGCTGGCACGGGTGAGCGCTGTGTTCTCTTTCCCGCACTAGAGAGCAATTGCTCAGTATCTTCACTCTCTCGATTGATGAGGTCGGTAATATCAGCGATTTTCTTTCTCAACGGCTGTGGGTCAACCCCTCGTTCAAAATTGTAAGCAACCTGTTTCGCACGCCGCCGGTTCGTCTCATCGATTGCTTTGGCCATAGATTTCGTAATGTTGTCTGCGTACATATGCACTTCACCTGAGACGTTTCGTGCAGCACGCCCGATGGTTTGGATGAGTGAGGTCGCAGATCGTAAGAATCCTTCTTTATCCGCATCAAGAATTGAAACCAAGGAAACTTCAGGCAAGTCCAGACCTTCACGAAGAAGGTTGATACCTATAAGTACGTCGTACTCCCCCGAACGTAGTTCACGGAGTAATTCTACACGTCTCAAAGTGTCCACTTCGGAGTGAAGGTATCGAACTCGAACTCCACGCTCCTGAAGATAGTCAGTAAGGTCCTCTGACATCTTCTTTGTGAGAGTGGTAACGAGCACACGTTCATTCTTCTGCGCGCGAATTTGAATTTCACTAAGAAGATCATCAATCTGACCCTTGATCGGTTTTACAACAATCTTTGGATCCACCAGACCCGTCGGACGAATAACTTGTTCAACGACATCTCCACCAACTTTCCCAAGTTCATAGGGGCCTGGAGTTGCCGATAAATACACTTTCTGGCCAACACGCTCTAGAAACTCGTCCCAGCGAAGCGGTCTGTTATCCATTGCGCTGGGAAGTCGAAACCCATGTTCCACCAACGTTCGCTTTCGAGAAGCATCGCCCTCAAACATGGCGCCAATTTGCGGAACGGTTACATGAGACTCATCAATGACTAGAAGGAAATCATCTGGGAAATAGTCGAGCAGACAGTTCGGTCCTGACCCGGCAGCTCGTCCGTCGATGTGGCGTGAGTAATTCTCAATACCAGAGCAGAAACCCAGATTCTGCATCATTTCAATATCAAAGGAGGTGCGCATCCGAAGACGTTGGGCTTCTAGTAATTTCCCCTGCCGTTCGAAATTCTCAAGTTGACCCTCAAGTTCCTCCTCAATCTCCGAAATAGCCCGTTTCATCGTCTCAGGACCGGCTGCATAGTGGGTCGCGGGGAAGATATACATCTCTTCTTCGTCTCTGACGATTTCGCCGGTCAGTGGATGTAGGGTCGTGATCCGTTCGATTTCATCTCCGAACATCTCTATTCGAAGAGCGAGCTCCTCGTACATCGGAATGATTTCGACAGTATCTCCACGTACTCGGAAGGTTCCTCTTTCAAAGGCAACGTCATTGCGCTTGTACTGAATATCCACAAATTTACGGAGTAGGACATTTCGGTCGATTTGATCCCCCACCTTCAGAGTGACCATGCGGTCCACATACTCTTGTGGCGTTCCAAGGCCGTAAATACATGAAACCGTAGCAACAACAATGACATCGCGACGGGTTAGAAGGGAATTCGTTGCCGAGTGACGCAATCTTTCAACTTCGTCATTAACGCTTGAGTCCTTTTCAATAAAGGTATCAGTCTGTGGGACATACGCCTCGGGCTGGTAATAGTCGTAGTATGAAACGAAGTATTCGACCGCATTATTGGGCATCAATTCCTTGAACTCATTTGCAAGTTGAGCCGCAAGAGTTTTGTTTGGGGCGATCACCAATGTCGGGCGCTGCAATTTCTCTATGAGCCAGGCTGTGGTTGCTGATTTTCCTGTTCCTGTTGCTCCGAGGAGTACCACATCCTTGTCGCCTCGCTCGATGCGACGGACTATCTCCGCTATCGCCTCGGGTTGATCCCCAGCTGGTACGTAATCACTTTCAACACGGAACGGTTCAACGCGCCGCTGAATCTCTGATTTTGGACGCACCAGGCAACTCTAGTCTTGGTCAGCTTTTCTCGCGCTGCCATTTTGGAAGAACATCTTCCCAAAGATGCTCAACCTCTCTCAAGAGAAAATCCTCCGAGGAGTTATTAAGAATGACATAATTTGCCACGGCCGTACGAGCCTGGGCGCTTGCCTGCGCATGAATCCGCGCCTCAATCTGCGATGGCAGCATTCCTCGTTTCCTCAATCGCTCTCTTCGGGATTCAATGTCGGATTCAACAGTTATTACAAAATCAAATCTTTCGGCGGCTCCCGTCTCTACCAATAGAGGAATTTCATATATCAATATCTCATTCTCTTTTAGATTGTTGACGGACTCTTCAAATGCACGCCGCACTCGAGGATGAATGATCCCTTCAAGCTTGCGCTTCGCATCTTCGTTAGCAAAGACAAGATCGGCGAGAGCACGACGATCCAAATCCCCGTTTAGCAACACTGAATCCCCAAAAGTAGAAACGACTTCATCAAATCCGTCGGTGCCCCGTTCGACCACTTCACGCGCTAACTGATCGGCATCAATCACACGAGCCCCTAGGTCAGCGAAGTAGCCGGCGACATGGGATTTGCCAGAGCCAATTCCACCTGTTAATCCAACGACTAGCACAGGGCGACCCTAGCCTTCTTCCATGAATGAAGAAACCGGCCCCGATGAATTTCGGGACCGGTTTACAACTGCTTCTAGTGGTGCGAGAAACTTACTCGGCAGACTCCACCGGAATCTCGGCTGAAGTCACCAGTGGAACCTCGTCGGTTGCCGCCGCGGCATCGGCTGCTTGGGCGATTTCCTTCTGCTTCTTATGGGCAACAAATCGAGCTTGGGCTTCAGCGTACTGATGCTCCCACTCTTCACGTTGGGTTTCGTATCCAGGCTTCCACTCTTGCGAATCAGCATCGAAACCTTCAGGGTAAATGAAGTTTCCTTCAGCGTCATAACGAGCAGCCATGCCGTATTGAGTTGGATCAAATGCTTCAATCTCAACTTCATGTCCTTCATTGGCCTGCTTGAGAGAGAGTGAGATACGTCGACGTTCAAGATCTATATCAATGATCTTTACGAAGAGCTCGTCATCAACCTGAACGACCTGCTCTGGAATCTCGACGTGGCGCTCAGCCAATTCGGAGATGTGAACCAAGCCTTCAATTCCTTCGTGGACGCGGATGAACGCTCCGAATGGAACAAGCTTTGTCACAACACCCGGGACAACCTGGTTGATTGTGTGAGTACGGGCAAATGCCTGCCAAGGATCCTCTTGTGTCGCCTTAAGTGAGAGTGAAACGCGCTCCCGCTCGAAGTCCACTTCAAGAACTTCAACAGTCACTTCGTCTCCCACTTCTACGACTTCACCTGGGTGGTCAATGTGCTTCCATGAAAGTTCTGAAACGTGCACCAAACCATCTACACCGCCAAGATCAACGAAGGCACCGAAGTTAACGATGGATGAAACAACACCCGTACGAACTTGGCCCTTCTGAAGCTGATTGAGGAAAGTGGTTCGAGATTCAGATTGTGTCTGCTCAAGATAGGCACGACGTGAAAGAACCACATTATTTCGGTTCTTATCAAGTTCGATAATGCGAGCTTCAACCTGCTTGCCAATGTATGGGGTGAGGTCACGGACGCGACGCATCTCAACGAGGGATGCAGGTAAGAATCCACGAAGTCCAATGTCAACAATGAGGCCGCCCTTAACAACTTCAATGACGGTTCCGACGACAACTTCATCACGTTCCTTCTTGCCTTCGATCTCGCCCCAGGCTCGCTCATACTGGGCGCGCTTCTTGGAGAGGATCAGACGGCCTTCCTTATCTTCCTTTTGAAGAACGAGTGCCTCAATCTTTTCGCCGACTTTGACAATTTCGCTTGGGTCCACATCGTGACGAATGGAAAGCTCACGGGAAGGAATAACTCCTTCAGTCTTGTATCCAATATCTACAAGGACTTCATCGCGATCAACCTGGACGACGATGCCTTCTACAAGATCTCCATCATTGAAGTTTCGGATGGTTCCTTCGATTGCGGCCATAAAGTCCGCTGCTGATCCAATATCATTTAGTGCAATTACTGGTGAGGTACTCAAGTTGCTCCGTAGGGATAGAAAATAGTAGGGATAGGGCGGCTAAGGGTACGGTTTGGGCATGATTGGGGTCAATTTCACCCTCCCTCAACCATAAATCTCCCCACTAGACTTTCCCTCTTATGAATCGGTATCGAGAACTCCTAGGCGTGCCGCACGTAAAGATTCTCGTTTCAAGCGCATTACCCGCTCGGATTGCCTACGGCATGGTGGCACTTTCCATCTTCTTTAAGGCAAACCATGAGACCAACTCCATTCCTCTTGCCGGACTCGCCATCGGGCTCAATTCCCTTTCTGGGGCGCTGACCGCCGGGGCGCGCGGATCCCTTATGGACAGATATGGGCAGAAATGGCCGCTCCGAATCCAGGTGCCGGCGTATTCGGCCATGCTCATCTTGCTCAACCTCATGCACGATCGGCAATCCATCCTCCTCATTGCATTTCTTCTCGGAATGACTGCGCCACCTATCAACCTCTCTGTCCGCCCTTTATGGAGATCGCTCGTTGACGAGCGTCTGCTCCGAACCGCATACGCCCTGGATACATCCTTTATCAACGCAGCGAGTGTCCTCGGACCAATATTCGCAACAATGCTCTCACTTTCTTCCCACCCTGGAGCAGCTCTTCTGGTCTGTTCAGCACTGATGCTCATAGGCGGCGGTTCTCTGGGACTTACAACGGTGTCGAAGAGTTGGATACCAGAAGTAAAAGAAACGGGAAGCCGTCCCCTCTGGCGCAACCCCGCTATGCAACTCTTAATGTTTGAAGGGTGCTTCATTGGTTTCGGCTGGGGTGCATTCAATGTTGGTGTACCCGCCTTTGCCACTATGGAACATGTCCCACATAGAACGGCATGGATTCTTGGAACGATGGGCGTCTTCAATATTATCGGTGGATTACTTGGCGGATTGGTTTCTAAAAAATCATCTTCTTTGAATTCACTGTTAAAGGCTTATGCACTCTGGTTTGTATTCTCGCTTCCTCTGGCTATTACATATCCGGGTTGGTCACTTGCAATCGCGGGTGCCTTTCTTGGCCTCTGCGGAGGCGCCATCCAAGTGTTCTATTGGGAAGTTATGGAGGCGGTCCGGCCACTCGGCAGCGCGACATCTGCGATGGGGTGGCTCTGGACTGTTGAAGGCTCGCTCATGGCTTTCGGTTCTGCAGTTGGAGGCTGGATCTCCAAGGAGATATCTCCACGAATGTGTTTTGGAATTACCACAATTTCAGTCGGGTTCGGACTTTTAATTCTGACTCTCGGGCGCAAACGATTGAGTGCAGCCAATCGGATTCCTACCGAAGAAGAAGATCTCCAAGCAATGGAAGACAACGCATCACCTACCCAATAATTAGTGTGCAGCCTCGTTCCAACTCTTACCCAGTCCAATACTTACTTCGAGCGGAGCCTTTAACGGATAAGCGGAGCCCATTTCCTTGCGAACGAGTTCGCTCAAAGTTTCTACCTCGCCAGCCACGACTTCGAAAATAAGTTCATCGTGGACTTGCAGTAGCAAGCGCGATTTCATTTTCCTGGAAGTGATAGCACTTTCAACATTAAGCATTGCTTGTTTGATTATGTCGGCGGCCGATCCCTGTATAGGTGCGTTGAGAGCCATCCGTTCGGCAACCTCACGCCTCTGTCGATTCTCATTCGTAAGATCCGGAAGATAGCGACGGCGACCCAAGATTGTCTCCGTGTATCCAACCTTCCGCGCTTCATCTACGACAGTCTTTAAGTAGTCGCGAATGCCACCAAAGCGCTCAAAATACTTATCCATTAATCCTTGCGCTTCGGGTGGCGATATACCTAGTTGTGCCGAGAGTCCGAAAGAAGAGAGTCCGTAGGCGAGGCCATATGACATTGCCTTGATCTGGCGACGCATTTCAGGAGTGGTTTTCGAAGGCTCGGTGCCAAATACTTCACTTGCAACACTTGAGTGCAGATCTTCTCCGGATTCAAGAGCTGCAAGCAGATGCTCGTCGTTCGAGAGATGAGCCATGATCCGCATTTCAATTTGGCTGTAATCAGCGGTCAGTAAAGTTTCATAACCATCCCCGGCAATAAAACAGTCACGGATCTTTCGACCCTCTTCTGTACGCACCGGAATATTCTGGAGATTTGGCCCTGTTGAGGAGAGTCGACCAGTAGCGGCTACAGTTTGTTGGAAATGCGTGTGAATTCTGCCATCTGGCGACATCTCAGTCAGCAGACCATCAACTGTCGTTCGCAACTTATTCGTCTCTCTAATTCGAAGTAGATGTTCCAACAAGGGATGATTAGTAGTTTGTGAAAGCCATTCAAGAGATTCCGCATCGGTCGTATAACCAGTTTTGATTTTCTTCGTCTTGGGTAATTTCAATTCATCGAAGAGAACCACTTGAAGTTGCTTGGGTGATGCAATATTGAATTCATGGCCAACGACCTTGAATGCCGCGGCGCTCTCCCTTTCGGTCTCTCCTACAAAGAAAAACTGGAGTGATTCAAGTTTCTTTCGGTCGACAGCTATGCCGATTCTCTCCATTTTGGCCAGGAGTTTGGCAATGGGTAATTCGAGGTCTGTAAATAAACCCAGAACACCACGCTGGGACATTTCCGTCGTGAGTGATTTTTCCAATCCGAAGAGAGAGCGAGCCCCCTTGAGAAAACCCTCTTCTGACGTAGTTTCGTCCAGAGACTCTCCGTCCCCCCAACGTTGAACCAGGTCAGGCAGTTCTTGCGCCCGACCGCCTGGATTCACCAAGTAGGCAGCTAGGGAAGTGTCAAACTCAATTCCCTCAATGGGAGCTATTCGAGCAAGAGACTTGGCATCATGGAGAATCTTGGGGATCTGTGGATTCGAAATCCAATCTCCCATCTTCGAGGAGTGCACGAGAAATGACTCCGTCTGGGAAAGAGCAACTGCATATCTGTGCAACTTCTCTTCTTTTATTTCAAAGGTCATTGCAATCGATCCGACGTGAGCGGCAATTTTTTTACTGGCCTCGTCAGGAGAAATAACATCCAAGTGCTCATCAAAACCGAGCA
>JBAZYI010000020.1:0-24301 GCA_041659345.1 Candidatus Nanopelagicaceae bacterium
CACAGTTTCACCGTCGTAAAAACAACGCGTCAAGGCACAGGTATGAAAAATGCGTAAGCCCCGATATAGATATCGGGGCTTACGTTTACTTCTGCCAATCTTCTACTTATTGCCGATCAATTTTCTTGATCTCATTCCCAATGCACCCAGGAGAATCAATCCCCCTGAAATTGCCAAGAGATTGAACCAAGGTGAACTTGTCCTAGGCAACTCTCCGCCAGGAACTGTTGTTGGTCTAGGCGTTGGTGTAACCGTAGGCGTTGGTGTAGGCGTGGGTGTCACAGTAGCCGTAGGTGTAGGCGTTGGTGTTGGTGTCACAGTAGCCGTTGGTGTTGGTGTTGGTGTTGGTGTTGGTGTTGGTGTTGGTGTTGGTGTCACAGTAGCCGTTGGTGTTGGCGTTGGTGTAGCTACAACGCAAGCATCATTGGTAATCACGTTGGCATTGAGATTGACTGCGCCGGTCCGCGCCAAGAGTTGTCCACGAATGGCGGCACCAGACTCTGCCGAAATGGTGGTCAACGCGAATATTCGACCAACGAAAGTTGAATTAGTTCCGAGTGTTGCAGAGCTTCCGACTCTCCAATAAACGTTACAGGCTTGCGCACCATTGATGAGTGTCATTGTGCTTCCTGCGGATGTAATCAAGGTTGAAGCTGCTTGAAAAATAAAGACAGCGGTTGCATCGCCTTGCGCATCAAGCGTGAGGGCTCCAGAGTTGGCAAAGGTACCTTCGGTTGTTGAGTAGGTACCCGGTGTAATAATTTTGGAAGCAAGTTCTGGAGATGCAAGTATGGTCGGCGTTGGTGCGCTGATGCTGTTATATGCGGTAACCAGATCTGTCTGTGCGGTGTTTGCAACGGTATCCGCAATGTGCTGAACTCCGGATGTTGTCAAGGTGGTACTACCTGTGAAGGCAGATCCAGGAAAGAGTCCAACATCGCCGCCGGCTGTGCCACTGATTGTGGTTGGACCGGTGTTTGTGATTGTTGTTGCTCCCAATACAGCAAACGTTGTTGTGCTGCCCGGAGTTACGGTTGGGCCAGCGGCTGATACGGATGTTGGAATGGCAAAAATTGCAACAAGTGGAAGAGCCAGGACTGTCGTAAGGATTCCTACTTTATTTACTTTTTTCATGCTATTTCGATTCTGTTATGTATTCATTTGTTCGCCATCGAGGCTCGATGTTTCTCACTCTTGAGGTTAGACCTACGTGGCAGCACCATGGACCAATTTGACTTATTTATTGGTCTAAACCCTGTCAAAAGCCTGTCAGTTTCTAGTGTGCAGCACTCTCTGCAAGAGTGCGAAGTACATCAGCGGTCGTCATTTCATTGTTACCTTCAACCTGCACAATGATTTCATCTCCGCATTTCACTCCGAGAGTCATGACGCGCAGAATGCTAGAACCGTCCACAAATTCGGAGATCACTCCATCAGCAACTTTGGCCAATCGGACGACGCATCCGGATTCCTTGGCGCTGCGCGAAAAAAGTGAGGCAGGCCGGGCGTGCAATCCCACGGGGGATGCCACGGTGGTTCGAAATTCTTGCATGATCGACCAATCTTTTTAGGTGGGGAGATCGTATAACGCAGGGATGTGGTGTTTAATATACACATCCACCCAGACACTCGCACATATGTGAAAGTAGGAGAATGACTACCGTGGAACTTCTTACCGGCCATCCACTCGAATCATCCGTGAATGCGCGATATGCACTTCTCACAATGTCGCGAATCAGAAAGCTTGAAGAAGCTGTTGAAGATCTTTTCGGTCGTGGAATGATGCACGGAACAATGCACTTATCGATTGGCCAAGAGGCATCGCCCACTGGTGTGTGTATGGCACTTGATATAACAGACCAAATTACTTCTACTCACCGCGGGCATGGGCATTGCGTTGCAAAAGGCGCTGACTTAATGCGTATGGTTGCCGAACTTCTTGGAAAAGAGAATGGATATTGCGGCGGACGTGGTGGGTCCATGCATATAGCCGATGTCGAAACTGGCAATCTTGGCGCAAATGGAATTGTGGGAGGCGGAATTCCCATTGCCATTGGAGCCGCACTCGCATCAAAGATGATGAAGAAGGGGACCATAGCCGTTTCGTTCTTCGGAGATGGTGCAATGAATGAAGGCGCATTTCATGAAGCTGCAAATCTGGCTGCTATTTGGAAATTGCCAGTAATTTTGGTTTGCGAGAATAATAAGTATGGAATGAGTTCATCAACCGAACTGGCTTTCGCAATCGATCATCTTTCAGAACGCGGCCTTGGTTATGGAATTCCTGGTTATACCGTTGACGGCAATGATGTTGCCGCGGTCTACGAAGCAACTGAAGCAGCAGTCAAGCGTGCCAAGGCGGGTGAAGGTCCTACACTTCTCGAATTTGTCACCTATCGCTGGAAAGGTCACTCTCGCTCAGATAAAAACCTTTACAGAACGAAAGAGGAGATTGATGAGTGGAAAAAGAAGGATCCGATTCTATTCTTCGAACATGTCGTAAGAGATAAGGGACTCCTTACTGAGGACGAGATTGCAGAGGTTCACGCGCAAGCCACCTCGCAAGTTATTGCCGCGGTAAATGAAGCAATGAAGGGCAAACCTGCAGATCCTGCGACCTTACTTGATGCAGTGTTTAAGAAGGTGGACTCATGACCGATCGCATGCTGACAATGTCAGAGGCACTTCGTGAAGCGATGTCCATCGCCATGGAAGAGCGTCCTGAAGTTTTTATTCTTGGTGAAGATATCGGTATATATGGTGGTGCTTTCGGTGTTACTGGCGATTTGTACCACCGTTTTGGCAGTGAGCGGATCCGAGATACTCCGATTTCTGAACTAGGAATTGTTGGAGCGGCAGTTGGAGCGGCACTTTCCGGGATGCGGCCAATCGTGGAGATTCAATTCTCCGATTTCACCGCACAAGCGATGGATCAGATAGTTAATCAAGCAGCCAAGATTCACTTCATGGTCGGCGGAGGATTGCACGTTCCGCTCGTGCTACGCGCCGCGGGAGGTTCGGGAACGGGTGCCGCGGCTCAGCACTCACAGAGTCTTGAAGGATGGTTCGCAAATGTTCCCGGCTTGAAAGTTGTCATTCCATCGTCCCCGTACGAAGCGAAGGGGCTTCTCCTTTCTTCGATCGATGATCCAAATCCCGTTATCTTCTTAGAGCACAAGCTGCTCTACAAGATTCCAGGTCGTGAGCCTGTTCCAGAGGGTGCCTACCGAATTCCCCTGGGGGTTTCGCGCGTGTTGCGAGAGGGCAAAGATCTCACAGTTGTTGCAACTGGGATTATGGTTTCGCGAGCGATGTCTGCGGCAGAGGAACTAGATAAAGATGGAGTAACCCTTACCATTATCGACCCACGAACAATCTCTCCGTTGGACATGGATCCTGTCTATGCATCCCTTGAAAAAACAGGCCGACTCATGGTTGTGCAAGAAGCACCAGAGCATGGAGGATTCTTGAATGAAGTCATCGCAAGAGTCGCGACTGGTCCTTCACTGGGCCACCTCATTGCGCCGGTCTCAAGGTTGGCAGGGATGAACATTCCAATTCCATATGCACCTCAATTGGAAAAGGCTGCTGTACCGCAGATTCCAGATATCGTGAAAGCCGCACGCGAAGTGGTGGCAAACTGGCGATGAGTAAATTTGAGTACGCAGTGATCATGCCGAAGATGAGCATGACAATGGAGGAGGGCGAACTCTTAGGCATTCGAGTCAATGTTGGCGATGCTGTGAAATCCGGCGACATACTTTTCGATGTCGCCACCGACAAAATTGATATGGAAGTTGAGTCGCCTGCTGACGGGGTTGTGAAAGAGATTGTCGGCCAAGTCGGATCAACCATGTTGGTTGGTGCTCCCGTGCTCATACTGCTCACCGATACTCAAGTGATGAGTTTCGATTTCAACACTCCTGCAATACCTGAGGTGGCAGAAGCGGTGACGCCACCAGTGGCTGTAGTTGTTCCAGAGCCGGAGGTTATTCCGGTTGCCGAAAAGACGGTGATGGCCATGCCAAAAGCCCGGGTGGTCGCGGAAAGTCTAGGTATTAACCTTCAGAGCATTGATCCCACAGGACCTTTTGGCACCATTACTTTTGAAGATGTCAGCAGGGAAGATGTGGGCAAGTTGGTGGAGAGTACTCCTCAGACCGCCTCAGTGGTTGAGATGCGAAAAGCAGCAAATCGTAAGAAGGTAGCCGAGGCGCTTGAACTAACCAGAGGAATTCCTCAAATAACTCTCTCGCGATTTAGTTCTCACACGACAGCTTCTTTAGAACAGGGAAGCGCTCATTTAGTTTCCACGTGGGCTCGAATTATTAGAAATAATGCGCACGTTAATATTTCAACGCACGATGAATCCACTCATTCCTTCATTGGAGTCGGATTGATTATGGAATCGAAGTACGGACTGGCTATTCCGGTTTTTAAGGATCCTGATCTATCTCCAGGACTCAACTTGCAAGAGTGGATTCAAAACACGCGAGTGCAGGCATCTGACGGTAAGGTCCCCGTGCAGATGTTGAGTGGTGCGACCACTTCGATTTTCGACATTTCCCACACGAAAATTGCTTCAGCAATTCCTATGCTACTTCCCACGCACACGACTGCTCTATCTGTTGGCGCGCCGCATGCATCTTTTGGTGAATCAGAAATCAATCTCACGGTCGACCTGCGTTATTGCGATGCTTTAGAAGCGGCCAGTTTGCTCGACCAGCTCATCGATGCGCTGTAAATTCCCATCCATAACAAGTAATCACTAGAGATTAGGGGAGGGTAGGTTGGACGCACTCCAAGGTATTTCAGCGAGTACGGGAGCGGCACTGGGGCCGTTTCAGGTGATGGCTGCCGCACTCCCAAAGCCCTCTTCAATTAAATCGGCGTTGACTCCTGTGCAAGAGCGCGAAAACTTGCACCATGCAGTGAAAACAATTTCAAATGAATTGGCCAGTCGCGCGGCTAGAACGAGTGGGCAAGCGCAGGAGATCTTGGAGGCATCCAGTGAGATTGCCCAGGACAGCGCACTGCTTTCAACGGCTGAATCCTTGATTGATAAAGGTTTTGGCGCTGCTTATGCAATGTGGGAGGCGAGCGAGGTTTTCTCACAACTGCTTATCGAAGCTGGGGGCTACCTTGCCGAACGGGCGAGCGATGTGGGAAATATAAGGGATCGAATTATCTGCGTCCTTTCCGGTGTTGGTTACCCGGAAATTCCCCACCTTGAATATCCTTTTGTACTTATTGCGCGTGATCTTTCGCCCGCAGACACGACCGATTTGAAGCCAGGTCAGGTTTTAGCCATTGTCACTGAAGAGGGCGGGCCCACGAGTCACACCGCGATTATTGCTCGGACCTTAGCCATCCCAGCTGTCGTCGCATGCAAGGGCGTGGTGGATGCAGCGAAAAAAGATACGAGTGGAAAGGTCGGCGTTGACGCTCGCGGTGGGCTCGTCACCTTTGATCCAACCATCGAACTCGAAACCGAATTGGCAGCGCTGACTGCATCCATAACTGTGCGCCGTTCTAAGAGAGCGGTGCGCGGGCGAAATGGATATGAGACGACGGACGGAATTTCAATCCCGATCTATGCAAATATTGGACGCCTTTCCGATATTGAGGTAGCGATTAATGCTGGGGCAGACGGTGTCGGACTGCTTCGTACCGAACTTCTGTATTTGGACCGACAGACTCCGCCGACTCTTGATGAACAGCGAGAAATTTATATACAGGCGTTTACTCCTTTCGCGGGCAAGAAAGTTGTCATCAGAACTCTTGATGCTGGAGCTGACAAACCGATGGCGTTTATCAGTTTTGCGGATGAGCCGAATCCCGCATTGGGAGTGCGGGGGTATCGCACCATTGCAATAAATAAGGAATTGCTGACTACGCAACTTCAGGCCATTGCCGATGCAATCAAAGTTACTACCGCGGATGTTTGGGTTATGGCTCCCATGATCACTCTGCCTGAGGAGGCCGAAGCGTTCGTGGCTCTGGCAAAAAGTGTAGGGATCAAAACAGCTGGCGTCATGATCGAGGTTCCTGCTGCAGTTCTCTTGGCTGATGAAATAACTTCCGTCTCCAACTTCGTGTCCATCGGCACCAATGATCTTGGACAGTATCTGCACGCCGCCGATAGAGAATCTGCAGCGTTGGCCCACTTCAATGATCCATGGCAACCTGCGCTGCTCAATGCGGTGCAACGTGTTGCAACTTCTGGTCGCGCAAACAATTGTCCGGTTGGAGTGTGCGGGGAGGCGGCATCCGATCCGACTCTGGCAGCCGTACTTGTGGGTTTGGGGGTGACTTCTCTGTCGTGCAATGTGAGCACTATTGAAGACGTTGCCATCGCTATGACCAATCTTTCTCACCGCGAAATGAGAGAGGCAGCCAACGCGGCCTTGCGTGCTCGCAATGCAAAAGATGCAAAGGAGTTCGCAAGAGAGTGCCTCCCAACTCTCATTTCTCAGGGCCTGTAGGTCAAAAAAACTCAAAAAAGTTTCCGACATTTCCGTAGTAAATGCTTGCTTATTGCTGTGGCGGGCACCACACTGACTCTATTGTTCAACTACTGAACGGATGTGACGATAGTGAAACCTCGGGACACGGAGTCAATTCTTCGTGTTGCACGCCTCTATTACGAGAAGGGGCAGTCACAGGATCAAGTTGCACGCGTAATGGGTACATCCCGATCCAATATTTCTCGAATGCTTTCTGATGCCAAACGAATGGGTTTTGTACAGATAAAAATTGTTGCACCTATTACTCGCCATGATTCACTCTCTCATCAGTTGAAGAAAGTTCTAGGCATCAGCGAAGTTCAGGTAATAGGTACTGATCGTTCAGAGACAACTTTGACATCCGTTGGACGGGCTGCCGCGATGGCACTCACGCGTGCATTGCAACCCAATATGACCATTGCGATTTCTTGGGGTAGAGGCGTTGAAGCCGCAATTGTGGAGACACAGAATGAGACTGTCCCTGGCTTGCGAGTGACTCAATTGATGGGAGGTCTTTCATCCGTTTCTTCTTCAGTAAGTGCCGAAGAATTGGGACGGACGTTGGCACAGAACTTACACGCGCAATTCATTCCACTCCTATCGCCAGCTGTCGTTAGTAATTCAAAGACGCGCAATACACTCTTGAACGAGTCTTCGATTGCACAGGTGCTTGAGATTTCTCGTGAATCAAATATTGCACTGGTAGGCATCGGCTCACGCGGTTCACCGTCGAGCGAAGAAGTTCTCAGACAGTTTAATTTGAGCAAGACTCTTCATGATTCGGTTGCCAGGAATTATGCGGGCGATATTTCTGCACGTTTTTATGACAGCCAGGGCCGTGCGGTTAGCGCAGAGATGGACAACCGAGTCGTCGGTCTCACACTGGAGGAGATTGCAGATATTCCCTTAGTTATTGGAGTTGCCGCCGGAGGTGAGAAAGCGCTCGGAGTTTTGGGTGCCGCTCGGGCCGGTCTCATAGACAGCCTGATCACCGATGTCGCTTGTGCAACTGAAGTTCTCAAACTCATCACTACAGCAAAGGCGGTCCGAAGCGCATGACTTTGCTGACTCGAATGCTCCTGTTAATCGCTGTAATGTGGGCTGTGCAGGTGGCCTTGGCCTTTATGCAGGCAAAGCGATTCCAGGCAGACCTTTCAGGGCTTCGAAAATTAGGAACAGTTGCTGTTGGTATGGGAGGACGCCGTTATCGCGGCGGACGGGCCTTCGTCGCGCTGACAGTGGATGAAAATGAAATTGTGCAAGATGGACTAGTGCTAAAAGGCTTCACGGTTTTTGCGAAGTCACGCAAGCTAAATAACTACACAGGTTTCTCGTTGGACGACATTCTCTCGGGAAAGCGAGAGGGGGTGGATGATCCCAATAAAGTGCGTGAAGCAGCTGTTATGTCCGCGCAACACATCAAGGATTATCTATCGCGTTCGGACCAAGGGGAAAAAATGGGCCGGGACAATTAATCCAACCGGACCTTTTCAATCGCCGCTCGTGCGGCCTTTATCCTTGAGGAGGGTGAAGTGGCATTAAGTGGATTGGTTGCATACGCAGCCGCGGTCACGGTTGATAAACCAACGGGCTTTCTGGGCACGTTGGCTACAGCCGCTGAAGACTTTATAAAAGTCTTCAATAAAGGCGGAGAGGTTCTCCTTAGCCTAATGGGGGGAATTCTTCCAACACTGATAGTCCTTCTGACTGCAGTGAATGCTCTCGTACGACTAATTGGTGTAGAGAAGATCGAAAATCTCGGAAGAGCCGCTGCACGTCCTGGATTCCAGTGGTACCCAGTGCGTTACATAATTCTTCCATTTGTTTCAGTCTTCATGCTCACCAACCCGATGGCTTACACGATGGGTCGTTTCTTACCCGAGCGCTTAAAGCCAGCGTTCTACGATTCAGCGGTCTCATTTGTACACCCAATTCTGGGAATCTTCCCCCACGCAAATCCTGGTGAACTCTTTGTTTACCTAGGAATTGCAACTGGTATTCAGCAGTTGGGATACGGCCTAGGAGACCTTGCCGTTCGTTACCTACTAGTTGGTTTGGTCGTTATCTTCATCCGCGGAATTGTGACGGAAGCAATTACCGCGCGAATGATGACTAAAGCCGAAAGAGAGGCATAAACATGGCAAGTTTCACAAGCCTCATCGTCAAAATCGGCCGTGGAGTCGGTGGAGTGGTCGGTATTTTGTACCAAGCCGGTCGTGACGCTGTCGACACAGTCATTAGAAACATAATCCCGTTTATGGCCTTCATTTCGTTCATTATTGGTTTGGTTCTTACAACCGGTATTGGCGACTGGATCGCAAAGGGCATCAAGGGATCGGCTTCCTCGCTTCCTGGTCTATTGCTCATCTCCATCGTTTGTGCGATCCCAATCCTGTCTCCATTGCTTGGACCGGGCGCAGTAATTGCACAGATTGTTGGAACTCTTCTGGGAGTTGAAATTGGGAAGGGAAATATTCCTGCTCAGTACTCACTTCCAGCTCTCTTCGCCATCAATCCACAGGTTGGTTGCGACTTTATTCCGGTTGGTTTGGCCCTTGGGGAAGCCGAACCTCAGACAGTGGAAATCGGTGTACCTGCCGTGCTCTTCTCTCGTCTTATCACCGGTCCACTGGCAGTTGTTATTGCGTACTTCGCATCCTTCGGCCTCTACAGCGCAAGTAAGTAGTTCTTGTATACGTGTGCGGGGAGTTATATCCCCGCACACGTATCAAGTACCTTTAAACTGAGAAATTAAGTCATCATCGAATAAGGAGTCAGTGGCAATGGGAGATTACAAGAGCGTACGGATTGAAGCTGGTAAGGGCGGATGGGGCGGGCCCCTCACCATTACGCCGACTGACGAACGTCCCTACATCTATTCAGTTACTGGCGGTGGAATCCATGCAGTCGCTGCCAAGATCGCCGAACTAACGGGCGGAATACCATTCGATGGTTTCAAGAGCAGTGTTCCATTCGACAAGATTGCAGTTGCGGTCATTGACTGCGGCGGGACCGCCCGCGTTGGTGTCTACCCGATGAAGAAGGTTCCGACGGTCGATATTCACGGCGCGAGCCCAGCGGGCCCTTTATCAATGTTCATTACTGCCGATCTATTTGTCTCGGGTGTAAAAGCCGACAACATCAAAGAGATTTGAGTTACTTTGCCCGAAGTTGTCTATTCATCCACGGTCACTGCCGTTGGCGCTTTGGTATCCGATTTTCGTGATCAAGGTCTTCTTGTGTGGTTTGGCGAAAACGCACCAGAAGAACTACATGAATTTTCTATATTGCACAAAGTTGATAATCACAAACGTGCTCCCATTGTTGGCGACACGATCGCACTTAATGATGATTTCTTTACAGTGCTCGCAGTCGGGTCAGTTGCAAGTGAAAATCTTTTGAATCTAGGACATTTAGATTTAAAAGCGAACGGACTTACGGAAGCCGAGTTGCCAGGTGACGTAAACGTCGAAGCAAGAGAATTGCCGATGGTAAAAGTCGGGGATAGACTTCAAGTTATAGCGCAAAACTAAGAAATGAATCGAGTGTTGGCATCATGGCATACACAAAACGACTTCAAGATCACGCAAAAACATTAGGAAGAGATGTCCGAGTTGCCCTTGTCGGCGCCGGGCAAATGGGCCACGGATTCGGCTGTCAAATAGCGCGAATGCCTGGTCTCTCTCTCACCTTGGTCGTTGATATTGATCCAGCTCGCATCCACGCATTGTTTAAAGATATTGGCATCAATGATGTTGTCGTTAGCACAGATCCAAAGGTTGTTGCTGATGCGCTTCTGGCTGGCAAAGCTGCAGGAACTACGACCACGGAATTTATTTCGGAACTCCCATATGACATTGTTGTTGAAGCGACGGGGGTACCAGATATTGGTGCACGGGTTACATACCAGAGTCTTCTCGCAAAGAAGGACGTCGCGGTCCTCAACGTTGAAATGGATGTGACAATTGGTCCACTTCTTCACAAGACCGCACTGCTTGGCGGTTCTGTTTACACAGTGTGTCATGGTGATGAGCCAGTTGAAGCTAAGGTGCTCGTCGATTTTGCACGGGATCTTCAGTTGGAAGTTGTTGCTGCCGGAAAAGGCAAGAATAATCCATTTGAACCTCTTAGTAATCCAGATACCGTCAAGGATCGCGCGAGCGCCAAGCAGATGAATCCAAAGATGCTCTGTTCGTTTACAGACGGAACAAAGACCATGGTTGAAATGGCGGCATTGGCCAATACAACTGGATTGGAGTTGTCAAAGCGAGGCATGTACGGACCAGCGGCCACGGTGAAAACTTTGCAGAATGTTTTCGCACTTCAAGCAGACGGTGGAGTGCTTGATCGTCCAGGAGTGGTCGACTACTGCACCGGCGACGTTGCACCTGGTGTTTTTGTCATCGTTCGGTCTGACACTCCTTATATCAACCACGAACTCACGTACCTAGGAATGGGTTCTGGTCCGTACTTCGCTCTCTATCGGCCGTTCCACTTGGCATCCGTAGAGGCTCCTCTCTCAGTTGCGCGGGCGGTTCTGGATCGGGAATCTTCACTTTTCGCGCCGCACCTTCAAGCTGAGGTCTGCACAATGGCTAAGAAAGATCTCAATCCAGGCGACAAAATCGATGGCATTGGTGGCTACACCGTTCGTGGATATTCTGATATTGCCTCCGATGCCAGGCGTGAGAATCTCGTACCGATCGGACTCATTCAAGGTGCGATTGTCCAGAAGCCGATCAAAGTGGGAGACCTTATTTCATACGACCAAGTCGAACTCAACGAGTCAAGTTTGATCGTTCAGCTACGTCGGATGCAGGACAACTTAGGTCTCACCTACGCGTAATTCGGACCCTCGTCATAGATCGTGAAGGTTTGAGCGTTTGAATGAACTTGCCACCGTTGCAGCACTGACACGTCTGGACCGCCTCTGAGGACTTGCCACGGTCATGTAGTTGCAATTCTCTTCGCAGATTTTGCTGGGCTTGGGTAAAGAGGCCCGAATTGCGCCGTTCCTTTGCATCAGCGGCAATCTTGAGTTGTTCGGCTTTGAGCATCGCATCATTGAAGGATTTTCGGGCAATCCAACGGGAAAGGGCCATATTTGAAGTCTGCCACAGACGGCACTCCCGACATAGTGGGGCGATTCGGGTGAGAGAATGAACTTATGGGCGCACCAATACTTGAATCTATGCGGATCGCTGTGATTGTCCTTGCAGCAGGAAGCGGATCTCGTTTTGGAAGTGCAACTAATAAGGTTTGGCTACCTTTGGGTGGGCGGCGAATAATTTCGCGCTCGCTCCTCAATGCCGTGAAGAGTTTCCCAGGTTGCCGAACAGTTCTTGTCATTAGTCCGCAAGATGCCGCATTGGCAAACCAAGTGCTCGAACGCGAAGCTCCGGAAGTAGAGGTTGAACTTGTCGAAGGCGGTCAGACTCGTCATGATTCTGAGTACAACGCACTGATGCACTTGGCTCCTTCCATATTAGATGGCAGCATCAATGTCGTTTTGATTCACGATGGAGCACGCCCGCTTGCGACTGCACCCCTCTTCGATGAAGTCGCTCGGATGGCGCATCATCACGGAGGTGCACTTCCCGCGATCACCGTGGACCCCTTTGAAATCGACTTTATGAGTGAGAACAAAATTGTCCGAGTCCAGACACCGCAAGGATTTAGAGCAAACGAGCTACTTTCTGCCTACCAGCAAGCACACCGCGATAATTTTGTGGGCACCGATACTGCCGCTTGCATGGAGGAATATTTCCCAGATATAGAAAATATTGCCGTGCTAGGAGAGACGCAGAATGTTAAAATTACCTATCCGCAAGATCTCGTGATTGCCGAACATGTGCTTGAAATGCGGGGGTATGCCGAATGAGCGATGAAGTGATGTATGCGGAATTACATTGCGCGCATTGCGACCAAGAAACTCTTCACGCGCTTATTTATGCCGGTCGACTAATTGTTTCCAGCACCTGTCAGACATGCCAGACACAGGTCAAACACGAGCCTGGGGATCTTCGCCTTCATTACATTAAAGATCTCGAAAATCGGTTTGCCACAAAGCCAGGACGACTCTGGAGAAGATTCTGGAAATCACCAGCTGGAGTCATGTGGAGTACGCCGAAGAAAGTGCTGCAGCAACCAAAAAAGTTCTGGCGAGAAATTAAGTCTCTTTTCCGCTAACTCAGCAAGTTGGTTTTTAGACACTTGTCTGGCGCCAATGAAGGAATGACTCAAGTAAATCTCGCTCTCCAACGGAATTAATTCGCAGACCTTCAGGAGTTCCTTCGACGTGTTCAGTCCGGGCATTCTTCTTAATGGGCAGGAACCACCCACTGTCTTTACTCCTTGAATCAATGGCTGAAGTACGGATGAGTTCTGGGGTTGATATTCTTCTGACTGAAGTCCGATCCAAAGTCTCTTTAATAATGGAATCAAATTCTATGATTTTCAAAGTTTCGGTAAAAGCAATTGCTGGCCTGACTGCATCCACCGAATCGGTGAATGCTTCCACGATTCGCGAGAATTGATCAGAGCTTGTGAGTGGTCGAGAGGCATCATGGATCAGGAAGGCGTCGCAGATTTGGCTCTCCGGCGCAAGTGCATCGGCAAGGGAATGCGGATCGCATGGATTGCAGAGAAGTAATTCGTGGGAAATTCTATTTCTTTCGAGTATGGCAGTGACTTGCGCTGAGTGTTCGACGCCTACCGCGATGGTGAGGGGGAGAGTGGGCCAGAATTCTTGGAGTCCGTGAATGGCTCTGATCACACTTGGAGTTTTGTTTACTTCCAGAAACGCTGTGGCCGAAGTCACCGCCACCACAAGACGCATCCGCACAGTCACACACCTCGGCTCCTATTGAGGAGCCGAGGATATCTCACATCTCAATTTCGCAGATATGAGTGCGTGTCTGAACGCGTGCGATTTATTGGTATTAGCTCCGGCGCCTCTTTGATACCAATCCGAATCCGCCGATAAGAACTAATCCGGTGCCGATTGCTAGGTAGTTGTACCAAGGTGATCCCGTCTTTGGAAGTTCTCCGCCTGTGACTGTTTTAGTGGGTTTTGGAGTTGGTTTTGCTGTGGGTGTGGCTATCGGCGTAGGGGTCGGAGTAGCACTCGGTGTTGGAGTTGGAGTAGCACTCGGAGTTGGAGTCGGTGTTGGCGTTGGTGTCGGTGTCGGTGTCGGTGTTGGAGTCGGAGTTGGAGTCGGAGTTGCAACGGCGGCTGAATTGCTCGCCACAGTTGAGGCCTCAGAGACCAGTCCACACGTTGCCATGAATCTCACCGTAACTGGATAGCTTATTGCCGGAACCATATTCACCAAAGAACCGTCCCACGAAGATGTCAGGGTTCCGTAGTTATATGGAGCCGGATACAGGGCTGGATCCCCAATAAATTGGACGAGACCAGAATCTGAAGTGACCCACGTAAGTTTTCCAGTGGTGGCTCCTGGCCCATCGGTTGCAAAGGCAAGGTTGCTAATCCTCGCAGTGCAGGGGGGGGTTGAGGTCCATTGGGCGTATAGGACGGTGTTAGTAGTGATCACGAAAGTAGCAGCTGGCGAATAAGAGGTGCCCGAATTGTTAGCAGCGGTGTTCCAATGATCGAAGGTCGAACCAGTCTTCACGAGCGATCCTTTGCTCTTAATCGTGACTGTCGATCCCGTGAGGTATGGGCTGAGGGAGTCAACTGGAACCACGCCGCCGGTTGAAGAATTTCCGTTGTAAGTAACACTGCGAGTAGTTGCACTAACGCAATTATTGTTCGTGATCGTATTGGTATCCAAAGTCACTGCCGCATCTCGAGAGAGCAATTGACCCTCGATATCAGCTCCGGTCTTGGCGGTAATAGCGGCTATCGAAAGGACGTGGCCGACGAAGGTGGAATCAGTTCCAAGCGTAGTCGCGCTGCCAACGGTCCAGTAGACGTTGCATGCTTGAGCCTGATTGGTAAGTACGACCTTGCTAGCAACCGAGTCCGCAGTGATCAATGTCGCTGCAGATTGGAAGACGAAGATTGCGTCTGGATCTCCACCACCATCAAGTGTGAGAGTAGTTGTGATCCCAAATGTTCCGTGTGCATAAACACCGGCGGTAAGTGTTTGGCCGCCTAGTTCGACTCCGGGGTCGGGCTTGGTCGTGGCCAAGGTGCTCAGAGTTGTGTAAGCGGTGGTGAGAGCGGTCTGCGCATTCTGCGCCGCGGTGTCATTGAGATGGACAGTGCCGCCCGTCATTGTGACACCTCCAGAGCCCGTAAACGAAGCGGTGGGGGCGCTGCCCACGTCATTACCTGCAGTTCCAGCGATCGTTGTTGACCCAGTGTTTGTAACGCCAGCATCGGCAAGAACTCCAAAACTGACGGCACTTCCCAGATAACCAGTCGGTGTCAGGGCCGAGGCAGATGTTGGGGCATAAAGAAAAAGGAATAGGAGCGGAAAAACCGCCAGGATTCTCAGAAAGGAATATTTTTTAATTGTTTTCATCGCGTGCCACTTCAATCTATTTTCTATGTTCCGTGAGTTGCATTAACTCACGATGTTCAGATTGAGAATACGCTTGAGTGAACTGATCGAATATATATTTTTCGGTGAATTTTCTGTGGGAATCCTCATAGGGGGCTAGCCCTTATTTGAGGTTCTTTACGCTCGTAATTTGAGCGCGGAGGTACTTGTGCAAGCACTTGAAATTGTAAAGCGAGAGGGGCCAACGCTTAGTTATTCTGCCGTGATGACTCATTGGACCCTTGAGCAAGAAATAATCGAGACACCGCGGCTGCTACTTCATCACATTTGCGCTGATGACTTGATCACGCTCTTCGAAGAGCCAGAGAATTTGGTTATTTACGAAGGCAAACCGTATTCAAACCCCCACCGCCAGTTAATGGATGAGAGCGGGCCACTTGCATGGCGAGTTCCGCAAGTGAAAGTGGATCCCGCCTTAAATAAATGGTTTGTGCGTTGGATTGTTCTGAAGGAGAGTGGAGAAATAATCGGGAGCGCTAGTTTTCACGGCGCTCCTGATTCAAATGGCATGATTGAAGTCGGCCTAGGAATTCAAGAGAAATTTCGAAATCAGGGATTTGCACGTGAGGCATTGCGAGGATATTGGCTCTGGGCTATTCAATTCCCTGAAGTCAAAATACTTCGATATACCGTTTCGCCAACAAATATTCCATCGATTCGAGTAGTTGATTCCTTCGGATTTGAATATAAAGGTGAACAGATGGATGAGATTGACGGCCCTGAGAGTATTTACGAAATTTCGAAAGAAGATTTTCTTAATGCAGAAGGTAGTTAGTCTTTCCATTCTCCTGGTGCTGCGTAGCGCGACATGAAATCTGCTTTGAGATCAGCGAAGGTTCCATCTATAAGCGCCTGCCGCATCTTCTCTACCAATCGGATGATGAAGCGTTCATTGTGAATGGTTGCCAGTGTGGCCGCGAGAATTTCTTTGCCACGGAATAAGTGATGGAGATATGCACGTGTGTAATTCATACATGTGTAGCAGTCGCACTCTTCGTCAATCGGGACAAACTGCCGGCGATAGGGGGCATTGGAAACATTGAAACGGCCAGTCATTGTGTAGACCGCACTTGTTCGTGCAATTCGAGAAGGTAAGACACAGTCGAACATATCGACTCCATTTTCAACGCCGACGAAAAGATCTTCCGGCGCACCGATCCCTAATAGATGTTTTGGCTTATCTTCAGGAAGTTCTTGATTGACCCAAGAAATAATTGTGCCAAGATTGCCCTTATCCAAAGCTCCGCCGATGCCGAAACCATCGAAGGAGATTCCCGAAGAGATCATGGCACCCAAATCTTTAGCGGCCAATCGTCGCAGGTCTTCGTATTGAGCACCTTGAATGACACCGAAAAGTGCTTGGTATGGATGTTCGATACGTAAATCCGTGAGTCGTTTGTGTTCGTCCAGACACCGAATTGCCCAAGCGGAGGTTCGCTCAACCGCTGCTTCTTGATACTTTCGTGTGTTGTGCAGGGTTGTGCACTCATCAAAAGCAAAGATGATGTCTGCCCCAATTTGATGTTGCACCTGCATCGAAACTTCAGGAGTAAACCGGTGCATGGAGCCGTCAATATGGGACTTAAAGGTCACCCCATCTTGGTCCACGTGGGCTAGGCGATCTTTCTTATGAGCGATCACGTCATCTGATCGAAAAGTCTTGGCGTCCATTGCCAGAATCTTTTTAAATCCAACACCAAGAGAGAGGACCTGAAACCCTCCGCTATCCGTAATCGTGGGGCCGGACCAGTTCATGAATTTCCCCAGTCCTCCGGCTTCGTCCAGGATCTCTGCGCCGGGTTGTAGATAGAGGTGGTAGGCATTGGCGAGAAGAACTTGTGCACCCAGATCCTTCATGGATTCAGGTAAAACAGATTTCACCGTTGCTTTGGTACCTACTGGGGTAAAACAGGGAGTCTGAATGGGTCCATGGGGCGTCGTGATGGTTCCTGCACGCGCCAACCCCTGCGCGGAAGTCGTTATCTCGAAGGAGTATCCCGAACTGTTCACGTGGGTATTGAACCATCTATCGCAAAAGTAATTCCTCCGAGTTAGGGTTTGGTATGAGTCAATTTCTCTTGAAGGATGGCCGCACCCTCGATCTGTTAGATAACCACCACGATTCCCCATTTGCGATTCTCTTTCATCACGGCACTCCTGGTGATGCCACGATGTGGCGCGACTGGCATGAAGAATTGGCTGTGACATCTATCCGCACAATTTCCGTAAGCCGTCCAGGCTACTCACTCAGTGATCGAAACAGCGGGCGTCGAGTTGTCGATGCCTATGCCGATCACAAGGAAATTTTGGATCAATTTGACATTGAAAACTTCGTATCCGTCGGTTGGTCGGGGGGAGGCCCACACGCACTTGCGACCTCACTGGATCCCCGTTGTCGTGGCGTGATTTCCCTGGCTGGGGTTGGGCAATTCGGACAGAGTGATCTGGATTTTCTAGAAGGGATGGGGCCTGAAAACCACGATGAGTTCGCAGTGGCGCAGAAGGGAGAGGCGGCACTTCGTGAGTGGATGAATGTCAATGCTTCGCCGATGCAACATGTCGACGGAGATGGCTTAAGGGACGCATTCGGAGGGCTCATAGGGGAAGCAGATAAAGAGGTATTGGCTGGAAGCTTCGCTGACGACATGGCCGCTGCAATGCGCCGAGGCTTAAGCCATGGTTTCGATGGATGGATTGATGATGATTTAGCATTTGTGCAACCGTGGGGATTTGATTTACATCACATTTCCGTACCAGTACAACTCTGGCAAGGCGATGACGACTTCATGGTTCCCCATTCTCACTCGCGCTGGCTAGCCTCAAAAATTCCTGGTGCCGAAGTGAAATTTATGAAGAAAGAGGGTCATATTTCCTTAGGTGTCAAGCACCGTTATGACATCGTTACGCAATTGCAAGGTTTTCTAGGCGTAGAAATAGGGCATGTTGGTGAAAAGGCTTAAAAGGTACGAATGGGGTTTTCATTTGGCTCTATCTTGGCTACCGTTCGGTACTGATCCAGGCTCTTCATTTTTTGATGGGCCTCATACGTGTGTGGAACGGAGGTAACGGCGATGTCAGAAGAAGCCCTCCTAGATGAAGCCATCATTGATGACCTGTTGATTGATGCGCCCATTATCCAACGCACGCCCCGTCAGATTGCATGGATTAGATTTAAGAAGAATAAGGTCGGCGTGGTCTCTGCATGTGTCGCACTATTTTTCATTCTCATCGCCTACCTTGCCCCGGTAATTACATGGATTCTCGGCTTGAGCAATACAAAAACTTATCCGGATGCACTCAATGAGTTTGCCATGCCGATCGGTGCTTCAGGTGGCATATCACTTGGACACCCCCTTGGTGTTGAACCAGGAGCAGGCCGCGATCTTCTCTCACTCATGCTCTATGGCTCTCGCATCTCGTTTACCGTTGCGATTATCACCAGTGTTACGTCAATAGGCATGGGGATGCTGATAGGAATATCGACTGGATATTTTCGAGGTCGCGTAGATGCAATTGTTGGTCGCTTTTCAGACTTCATGCTCTCGTTCCCGGGCACTTTCATGATTCTTGCGCTGATTCTTCCAATGACTCAACGAATCGAGGCTCTTGGAATCGCCAAAGACAACGGTGCGAGGATTGTCGTTCTGATTCTCTTCTTTGTCTTCTTTGGCTGGATGGGATTTGCCCGTCTAATTAGGTCACAGGCTTTTAGTATGCGCGAGCGCGATTTCGTGATGGCGGCGCAGGCATTAGGTGCCTCAAGTTTCCGAATCATCACCAAGGAATTGCTCCCAAATTTGTGGCCCACTGCCATTGTTTTCTTGTCGATCTCACTACCGGGTTACTTGGCTCTTGAGTCGGTTTTCTCTTTCCTAGGCGTTGGAGTGCAGGCGCCCGCTTCAACCTTCGGTCTAGTTCTGGCTGATGCTGTGACTTATTGGCGCAGCGATCCTGCATATCTCATAATTCCTTCTCTTTATCTCGTAACTATCGTGCTCTCCCTGAATCTATTCGGTGATGCGCTCCGTGATGCGCTGGATCCGAAGGCGAGTCCGTCATGATAAGCAAACTAGATTTCCGTAGCGATACGGGAAGTAAAGACCAATATCTACCTCTGCGCAGTAGTTCACCAACTTCGCAGTTATTGGGCAACAGTCCAGTCCGCGGCCGCGAACTGGAATGAACTATCCACAAGGAGGACACATGTCCGGTTCAAAAATGGCAAAGCGCCATTTAAACCGTCGCCTCATAGCTACGACCGCAGCAACTGCACTAATCGCTGCCGTCGCGCTAGTAGGAACGACAACTAGTGCGAGCGCTGCTACATCCAAAAAGGGTGGCACTCTGTACTTCATTACCCACGCTGAACAGTTTGACCACGTAGATCCAGCCCGTATTTATACAGGTCGCGACATCGCGTTCTTCAATTCATATCTCTATCGCAACCTGGTTTCATACAAGCCAGTTAAAGGTGCAGCAGGCTCATCTCTTGTAGCCGACCTGGCAACCAATACCGGCGTGCCAAGCAATAGCGCAAAGACCTGGAAGTTCACTTTGCGTGAGGGCAGCACTTGGGAAGATGGATCTGCAGTTACTTGTGCCGATGTGAAGTACGGCGTTTCACGAGCCTTCGCTTCTGACGTCATCACAGATGGTCCGCAGTACTTGGTGGGCGCCTTGAAAATTCCTAAGGCAGCCGATGGAAGTTCTGTATACAAGGGTCCATACAAGAAGACCGGACAGGCTCTGTACAACAAGGCAGTAACCTGCAAGGGAAAGACTGTTACATTTAATTTGAACCGCTCATTTGCTGACTTCAACTACGCACTTACTTATCCAGCAGGTGCACCAGTGAAGGCTTCAAAGGACACCGGTGACAAGTACGACCTGCGTCCATTCTCAGACGGACCATACAAGATCGCCCGTTACAAGATCGGCGACACTATGGAATTGGTCCGTAACGCGAAGTGGAAGCAATCCAGCGACAAGGTACGTACTCCGTATCCAGATAATATTGTCGTCCGCTTCGGACTTTCACAGGACGTTGCTGACCAGATCATGTTGGATGACAGCATTCCAAACACTGTCGACCTAGATGGTCTCCAGCCAACCAACTTGCGGGCATTCTTTGCTGATGCATCGAAGGCAAAACAGCGCTACAACGTATTCGATCCATATGTTCGCTATGCAGCGGCAAATGTCTCTGCTGGCAAGTTGGATTGCCTCGACGTACGTAAAGCCGTCTTCTTTGCATTCGACTCTCAGGCACTCATTGACCTAACAGGTGGCACGGTGTTCTACGGCGTTCCAGGAGATAGCCCAGTCAAACCAGTACTTGGTCTTGACTATGCAAAGACCACTGGAAATATCCATGACCCAGCCTGGAACATCAATGGAGCTCCAGCCAAGTCGAAGGCACTTCTCGAGTCAGCCAAGAGTTCTTGCCCTGCCGCTTATGACAGAGCAACAAATCCTGCAAAGGGACTTGTTTATGACCTTCCTAACACAGCCACCAACCAGAAGGCGTCAGTTCTGATCAAGACTGCCATGGATGCTGCTGGAATCGTGATGAAGTTCAACTTCATCCCATCTGGTCAGTACTATTCCACAGTCATGGATGTCACCAAGCAGAATGATCTTTCCTACGGTGGCTGGGGTGCTGACTGGGCAAATGCGTCGACAGTTATTCCTCCCCTCTTCATTAAGGATGCAGGATTTAACTTGTCGCAGAACTGGGATGATCCTGCATACGCAGCATTCAAAGCCAAGTCAGATAAGGCTCTGAACGAGACCAACCGCGCAAAGCAGGCTGGTATGTGGAAGGAACTCGCTCAGTACGCAATGGACCAGTACTGGATTATCCGTCCGGTATTTGGCAAGGGCCAGGGTGTTTGGGGCTCTCAAGTTGGCGGCGTCTTCTACTGGGAGCCACAGGGAACCTTCGGGTTCGGCTCTCTCTTCGTAAAGGCCTAAGCCAGATAGTTAGGAAAAGTTAGGTAACGTTGGTTGAGGGTGGCTCCGATAAGAGCCACCCTCAACTACGCCAAAGTTCCACAGGTAAGTTCCAATGAGAACTTCTAGAATTATGCGAGAGGGTGAAGATGTTTAAATTTATCGCTAAACGGTTGACCTCAACTGTTCTCGTCGTAACCCTCGTGAGTATGTCGGTATTTTTGATTTTCGCTTTTCTTCCGATGGATCCAGCGCGACTTACCTGCGGGAAGGGTTGCTCCGTCCCCGTCGTTGAGGCCAATCGCCATCGCCTTGGGTTAGATGTTCCAGTTCAAGTTCAGTACGGTCGATTTGTCAAGGGTCTTTTTGTCGGTCGTGAATATGGCGAAGGTGCGGCCAAGATTGAGTGCTCGGCTCCTGCGTTTGGGTACTCGTTCACCCGGCACGAGTGCGTTACGACTCTCATTGCCGCTGCATTCCCAGTCACCTTCAGTCTGGCAATAGGGGCATTTTTTCTCTGGCTCTTACTCGGAATCTCGCTAGGCGTTCTGGCGGCGAGGCGGCAGGGCAAATGGCAGGACAAAGCAAGCACCGTTTTCGTTCTCATCGGAATATCGCTACCAACATTCATTTCTGGAATCTTGATTTACCTGCTGGCCCTTCGGATGGGTTTGATCAATCCAATTGAGGCCGGTCGCTGGGTCTCACCATTCACCAACCCGATCGGCTGGGTCAAGAATTTCTATCTGCCATGGATCGTTCTGGCTCTCGCATTTGCAGCCACCTATACGCGGTTTACTCGCTCCAATGTCATTGAAACCTCAAGTGAGGATTACATCCGCACGGCGCGCGCAAAGGGGTTGAGCGAGAAGGTAATTCTTCGAAAGCACACCCTTCGAGCTGCACTTGCGCCGATTGTGACAATTGCGGGTCTGGATTTTGCTGGACTGCTAGGCGGTGCGATCATTACAGAGCAGATCTTCAATCTTCCTGGCCTTGGGCGACTTTCGCTTCGCGCCGTGCTCATTGATTATGACCTGCCCGTAATTGTTTCGACCACAATTTTGGCTGCGACCTTCGTCGTTGTTATGAACTTGGTAGTTGACATTTTATATGCCTACATCGACCCAAGGGTGCGCGTCGGATGAAACCCTTTCTAGAAGTAAAGAATCTCTCGGTCTCCTTTCCGACTCAGGATGGCTTAGTCAAAGCCTCAAACGACATCTCGTTCTCTGTGGCTCGGGGCGAGACACTGGCAGTTGTCGGTGAATCCGGATCAGGCAAGTCCGTGACTAGTTTGGCAGTCATGGGACTCCATAACCGCAATGCAACAAACATTTCTGGCCAGGCGATTCTAAATTTAGAGACTGGACCTATCGACACGATTTCTGCCAGTCCGGAAGCCGTTCGCAAACTTCGTGGCAAGTCGATGGCGATGATTTTTCAAGATCCCATGTCGGCACTTCATCCTTACTACTCCATTGGCGATCAGATTGCTGAGGCATGGGGTCTTTATAATGAAGGCTCGAAGGCCGATGGAATTAAACGAGCTGTAGAGATGCTCGATTTAGTCGGAATCCCAGGAGCCTCCAAACGGGTTAAGGAATTCCCACATCAATTCTCGGGAGGTATGCGTCAGAGGGTCATGATCGCAATGGCTCTGGTTAATAATCCATCCTTGCTTATCGCTGATGAACCAACAACCGCACTTGATGTCACTGTTCAATCGCAGATCCTCAAACTTCTCAAGGATATGCAAGAAGAGTTCAATATGGCGGTTATTTTGATTACCCACGACTTAGGGGTCGTGGCCGAAGTCGCAGATCGTGCCTGTGTTATGTATGCCGGAAAGATTGTTGAGCAATCTGCAATTGATGATATTTATTACCTGCCTGATCACCCGTACACAATCGGACTTCTCAACTCGATTCCTCGTGTCGATCAGTTGGAGGGCAAGCGCTTGCTAGCGATTCCCGGTCAACCACCATCATTGATTTCACTTCCACGAGGTTGTTCTTTCCGCTCGCGCTGTACCTACTCAGAGCTTGTCCCCAACAACAAGTGTGCAACTGAGGTTCCAAACCTCGACGAGAAGATTTCGGGACATTTCTCCCGTTGCCACTTAACCGAAGCGCAATTAGTCGAAGCGCGCACTTCCGCGGGAGGCCAAGCGTGACCGAGCCAATTCTCAAATTAGAAGGATTAAAAAAACACTTTGAGTCGACTTCTGGTGGAATTTTTAACCGGAAGAAGGGGACTGTCAAGGCGGTTGACGGCATTGACCTAGAGATTCTCCCCGGTGAGACCGTGGGTCTTGTCGGAGAATCCGGATGTGGCAAAACGACGGCAGGACGGACTGTTTTGAAGTTGTACGAACCCACCGAAGGAAAGATTATTTTCCAAGGCCAGGACATCACCAACCTAAGCCGGCGACAGATGAAACCACTGCGTGCGCAGATGCAGATGATTTTCCAGGATCCCTTTGCCTCCCTCAACCCACGTCAAACGGTGGGCACTCTGATAGGTGCGACTTTTGATATACAAGGCATCAAACCTCCAGGAGGGGTCAAACAAGAAGTTGAACGCCTCATGGAGAGAGTGGGTCTCAACCCAGAACACGTCAACCGCTACCCGCATGAGTTTTCAGGTGGACAGCGTCAACGTATTGGAGTGGCTCGCGCCATTGCTCTCAAACCAAAGCTGATCGTGGCAGATGAGCCGGTCTCGGCATTGGACGTTTCAATTCAGGCTCAAGTTGTCAATCTCCTTGATGACCTGCAGGAAGAATTTGGATTGGCATATCTGTTTGTTGCCCACGATCTCTCCGTTGTGCAGCACATTTCAGATCGAGTAGTCGTTATGTATTTAGGCAAGGTGATGGAGCAAGCGGATAAGAAAGATCTCTTCTTAAGTCCGCGTCACCCGTATACAAAGGCATTGCTCTCTGCCGTTCCGGTGCCGGATCCTATTAAGGGTCGCTCGCGAGAGCGGATCATTCTTGTTGGCGATCTTCCAAGCCCGATGAATCCGCCCTCAGGATGCGTCTTTAACACTCGCTGCTGGAAAGTTCAGGATAAATGCCGCGTTGAAGTTCCTGCCCTGATTCAGATCGCACCAAATCATCGCCTGGCCTGTCACTTTCCTGAACCTGCATAATAATTTCTAATTCAATATAAAAACCGGCCCTGGATTTTCCAGGGCCGGTTTTTTACTACTTAGATTTAGGCGACTGTCCCATCTAGAGCAGCTGTGTCGGAGCCGATGGTGACATCAATATGCAGAGGTTGACCACTTTTTGCGTCACAGCCGATG
>JBAZYI010000021.1:0-24045 GCA_041659345.1 Candidatus Nanopelagicaceae bacterium
TTCTACGGGCGTAGTGCGCTTATCGCTTTCTCAGTCCCGAATCTCTTACACACAAGTATTCGACGGACTCAGTTACAGAACTGTTCTCCGATGTTGTCTGTAACCCCAACACCATGAAAAGCCTTCTGGCGACGTTAGACCCTGAATCGAAGGCTCACTCAGGCTAACGGACTAGGGAGCTCGCTTAGGCAGCGAGAGCGAAGTCAACGCGATTGTTATCGGCGTTTATGTTTTTGCACAGGTTATTGGTTAACGAGATCATCCTGGCTTCCTCGGCCCGCTTCCCCTGCCTCAACATCCAAAGTCGAGACCGTTCACCCCCATATTTTTAACCTTTAGTTTTAATATGTGGATTGAAGCGTTACTACATCACTATTCAGTTGTCTTTGCTTATTTGTTGGGCGATCAGATCGATCAACAGTGCTAATTGTAGGAGATCACGGCCCTATTGCGTAACTGGATTTAATGGCCATAGATCACGCAAAGTGAGCGCGACAATTATAAAACGCTATCTTTTCGCAGAATATTCCCCGCCTTTTAATCTCTGCAGCCCGTACCAGGCGTTTCTGAAAGAGGAGTATCGAGCTCTGAAACGGAGAAATAGATCCTATGAACTAGTGAATGAGAGAACCGAGAGAACCGAGAGAACCGAGAGAACCGAGAGAACCGAGAGAACCGAGAGAACCGAGAGAACCGAGAGAACCGAGAGAACCGAGAGAACCGAGAGAACCGAAAGAACCGAGAGAACCGAGAGAACCGAGAGAACCGAGAGAACCGAGAGAACCGAGAGAACCGAGAGAACCGAGAGAACCGAGAGAACCGAGAGAACCGAGGCAATCGCCTGGCCTTTTAAACGCGTAGCGCCCCTCTGATTTTCCAGATCGGCGACGAGAAACCTCACGCTCGGCCTAGCGCCCCTCTGATTTTCCAGATCGGCGACGAGAAACCTCACGCTCGGCCTCGCGCCCCATCTCACGCTCAAGAAGCGCAGCTCGCTTGTCATGACTCTTCTTTCCGCGAGCAACGGCCAATTCAATCTTCGCCTTGCCGTCTTTGAAATAGAGCGAGAGTGGAATCAGTGTGAGGCCGCCCTCTTTTGTCTTTGCGACCAAACGAACTAACTCATCTCTATGCACCAATAATTTGCGATCTCGTCGCGGCGGATGGTTGGTCCATGTCCCTTCCGTATATTCGGGAATGTGGACACCACTGAGCCATAGTTCTCCGTCTTGGACCATGGCAAAGCCGTCGATGAGTGAGGCACGACCAAGTCGAAGAGATTTCACCTCAGTGCCGGTGAGAACCAACCCACACTCGTAGACATCTTCAATGGAGTAATCGTGGCGCGCTTTCTTGTTCTGCGCGATTAATTTACGACCGACCTCTTTTACCATCAGACATGAAGCCTAGACCTTGAGGTAGCGACGAAGCGTCAGTACTGATGCGAAGATCGAGACCACCAAGCCCGTTGCTAACAAGTAACCCGATGCAACCCAGACCTCACCCCAACCGAAGAACTTGGTGAAGGTAAGTAGCGGCGCAACCTTGGAATCAATCACACTCTTCAATCCCGCCAGCAAACCGGTCGCAATCCCCCACCCAAGAATGGCGGAGATGATTCCCTCCATGAGGAATGGGAGTTGGATCGAAAGCGAAGTGGCACCCACGAGTTTCATCACACCTGTTTCGCGTCGCCGGTTAAAGGCAGCGATACGCAAGGTGTTACTGATCAATAGAGCGGCGGTCAGTACCGATGCCAGGCCAACTAAGAGCGCACCATTTCTCAGGACTCCAAGGAGATTAAAGAATTTCTCCAAGATGGCTCGTTGATCTTGCACGACATCAACACCGGGTCGGCCAGTAAAGGCGCTCACCACCACTTGGAATTGCGTGGGATCCTTCAATTTCACTCGGAAGGACTCTGGTAATTGATCCACGGTCACATTCTGGGCAATCGCTGAATCCTTGAATCGTTCTTGAAAACGAGTAAAGGCTTCAGATTGTGACTCATAGTAAACACTCCGCACGACAGGTAATGCTTCCAAGTCCGCTTGGATCTGGGTGCGTTGATCCGCTGTAACAACTCCCGTACATGAAGGTGACTCGGAGAGAGATCCGCAGAGGTAGACAGAGACTTCGATCTTGTCATACCAGTAATCCTTCATCGCACTCACTTGCGCATTTGAAAGAAGACCGATTCCCAGGAGAGAGAGGGAGATGGCTACCGTAATAACCACGGCAAAGGTCATCGTGAGGTTACGGCGTAGTCCTATTCGAACTTCGCTGAGCAAAAACCGTGCGCGCATGAACTCTCTCCCTTAACCCGTATACCCATAAACGCCGCGAACCTGATCGCGAATGACATGGCCTGCATCCAACTCAATGACTCGTTTTCGCATCTGGTCGACAATCCCCGAATCGTGCGTAGCCATCACCACGGTCGTGCCCTCACGATTGATTCGGTCGAGCAATTTCATAATCCCAACGCTGGTGGCTGGGTCAAGGTTTCCGGTTGGCTCATCCGCAATCAGAATTGCGGGTCGGCTGACGTAGGCACGAGCAATCGCCACACGTTGCTGCTCGCCACCAGAGATTTCATTGGGGCGACGATCTCCTTTGTCCTCAAGGCCGACCAGTTCGAGAACCTCAGGGACCTCGCGAGCAATCTCCTTCTTGGAATAACCAAGGACGTGGAGGGTGAAAGCCACATTCTCGAAGATGGTCTTGTTCGGAAGCAGCCGAAAATCCTGAAAGACAGTGCCGACCTGGCGACGGAGTTCGGGGACCTTGTGGTTAGAGAGGGTGCCCAGGTCCTTGCCCGCAACATGGATCGTGCCGGTCGTGGGGCGGTCTTCGCGGAGAACTAAGCGGAGAAAGGTCGACTTGCCCGAACCGGAAAGACCGACGAGAAAGACAAACTCGCCCTTGAGCACTTCGAGATTGACGCTATCCAGCGCCGCCTTCTCCTGACCAGGGTAAAGCTTGCTGACATTCTCAAACCGGATCACGGACACTCCAAATTAGTCGATATGAACAATCCCCCTAGTTTAGGGATGCTTCTTTGCTAAGAAGCCCAAAATGAGCCAATTCGCCCTGTTTTTCTGAAGGCAGAGTGAGGGGTGCCGAGGACCGTGGATAAAAAGAGTAAGGAGTGCCGAGGACCGTGGATAAAGGTGGCGCGGTTATCAGGAAAGACTAAGCAAGGAATTTCTGAGCTTCGGATCAGCAGTCAATCCTGAACTGTCTGCTCAATCGCCTCCGTATCCCGAGTCCATGACGAGACACCCCCTACTCATCTTCCTTCCGAATCGCCTAACCCTCTTCCTGAATTCCTAGTCCTCTTTCTGATACGCCGTGCTCCGGCGCCAACGGATTCCAGCCTCGATGAATTCATCGATCTCACCATTGAGGACAGCGCCGGTATTTCCCGTTTCATAATCAGTACGCAAATCTTTCACCATTTGATACGGGTGCAAAACATAAGAGCGCATCTGGTTTCCCCACGAGCCCGAGTTGTCGCCTTTGAGAGCATTCATCTTTGCCTGCTCTTCATGTCGGCGGCGTTCCAGCAACTTCGACTGGAGAACAGCCATGGCAGTTGCTTTGTTCTGAATCTGCGAACGCTCGTTCTGACATGAGACCACAATTCCGCTTGCCATGTGGGTGATGCGAACCGCGGAGTCAGTGGTGTTTACACCTTGTCCACCGGGACCCGATGAGCGATACACATCAACGCGGATATCTTTCTCATCGATCTCAATGTGATCGCTCTGCTCTACGACCGGAACAACCTCGACTCCGGCGAAGGAGGTATGCCGCCGGCTCTGACTATCAAATGGTGAAATTCGGACGAGACGATGCGTTCCCTGCTCAACCGAGAGAGTGCCGTACGCGTACGGGGCACTCACACGGAAAGTTGTGGACTTGATTCCTGCCTCTTCAGCGTAGGAAGTTTCAAGAACATCCACCTGGTAGTTATGACGCTCGCAGTAGCGAAGGTACATGCGCATCAAATTCTCTGCCCAGTCCGCCGCTTCAACCCCGCCCGCCTCAGAGCGAATCGTGATGAGAGCATCACGTTCGTCATACTCGCCATTGAGGAGAGTCTGAACTTCCAACTCGCTAATGGCCTTCTTGGCCGAATCCAGTTCGCGCTCGGCATCTTTCAGCGCGCCTTCATCCGACTCTGCCTGAGCCAATTCGATCAAAATCGGAAGATCTTCAACGCGTTGACGCAGATCTACCAGCCGCTTGATCTCGCTCTGCACACGGGAGAGTTTGCTTGTGACCTTCTGTGCACTTTCCGGGTCATCCCACAAATTGGGCACTCCAGCGGCCTCTTCTAACCTAGCGGCATCTTCTCGGAGTTTTGGGAGGTTCAAAACCTTCTCAATGGATACAAGAGTGGCATCTATTTCGGCTATCTCGAGATCATATTCACGCGCGGCCACGAGGTAAGAGTACCCAGAATCAGATTTCCCTGTCTTATTGGCTTCTATTGCTCTGCGCCGCGACGGTGGCGTGAATTTCAAAGTTTGGCAAGGCCGACCCGGGTAGGCGAAATGGGAGAGTTGCTAGAGCTGAAGTCGTGAGCAGAATGCGATTGCCTTCACAGGAAAATCCAACGATCTCCACTCGACGCAACTCCACTCTCCTTAATTGCGAAGGAGTAGAAATCCATTCGCCCAGTTCATCCTTTATTCTGGAAAAAGCGCTTGCACAATCGATCGGAATCGTAGTCGTCGTTGTTCCCTGATAGTAGGCACCAAGATCTAATTGATGTGTAGCTCGCATCGCAGCCGCTTCCGTCACGTGAACCAAGGACTTCTTGGCGACGATTATCGATGCGATGTCCGTAACGAGAAAGAGAGTTGACACTGTCACAAGAAAAAGACCTATCGTGAGAATTGAAATCGAGCCTCTTTCGTGAAATTCCGAACGCAGAGCGTCAGTACAGGACCTCCACCTTTTGGTGCGTACGTGAACGCGAGACAGAACCAAATCCTCCAAAACACCTACTTGTTCACCTACTTGTTTCACTGCCATGGTGAGACGTATTCCTGGGCAGAGACACGCACGCGACGGTGGGACGTTGATAAATCCAACTCTAAGTCGCTTCGTACCCTGCTTCCGGGCGCCAAACATGATGAAGAGGAACATAAAAATGCGATCTTCATACTGGCAATCTCCTCAGAATTGAATCCGAGTTTCTTTGCTCCATAATGTAAAACTAAACTGGAATTCGCTTGCGCCTCACTCAAACTCTCACTCGAGACGTAAGCCCGAACTACTTCTCGAACGAGTGACCTCGCATTCGTCTCGGCATTGCTCACCTCGGCAAATTGCGAAAGGTAGATAATGATCGGCAAGAAGAGCGGGATGGCAAGAATGACAAACTCCACCGCCGCGCTCCCCGATTGCAGGTGATTTCGAGATCCCACTCTGGCCCGGAATGCCGCTTCTAGACGATCACGGATCACGGATTCTCTTCCATAACGGCTATCCCGACAACATCCGTTGAATAGAAGTCCGAGTTCGAAACCAAAGGTAGGGGACCACTGAAGCCGAGCAACGGACGGCCACGGTGCGAAATCAACATTCGTAGGCTTTTACCTGAATTACGTGTACCCAAAATAGCAATTTCATCACTGGGACTAAGCAAACCGGTTATTGCGCGAGCTGAAGCTTCACTCTGGGCAAAAGAAGCATCAATATTCCTGAAATTGACGGCTGCGACGAGTTCCATGGTGATAAGAAAGAGCAGAATCAGGGGGATCATGACCAGAGAGCTCTCCACCACCCCTCTCTCGTCATGCACTAATTTTCTAGCGAATCCCATTCATTGCATCCAATGAATTCCGAAGGATGGCGCTCAACCTTGGAGCAGCTATTGTCCAAATCGCGGTAACTAAACCTGTCGTCATGAGAACAACCAGAACCCAACCAGGAACGTCTCCCCTTTCTGATCTGATGGCCCCCTCAGTGATGTGCCAATTCCTCACCCCAATGAGTCCTCGTTTATGACACATGGAATTGCCAACTAAATTCAAATTTCGCCTTACGCGAAGGAAGATCGCAATGAAATTTTTTCCAATTGTGAAAATTGCGATTTCCACCTTCGCCCTAAAAAATTTGCCCATTCTCATTTTCTTACTCCTTACTAGGGATGCACAGATGGTCTACGTCTCCTAAGGAGAATTGTTGGCCATTAAATGAGTGAAAGATTTCTAAACTGTAAAGGTGTGCAAATCTTGGCGAGGTTGGATAGCGTTTAATTGGGTGACGTTCGATCACTCGAAGCGCATTCCTACATGGCGGACTCAGGCAGCGAAGAAGTCCAAATGGGTGAGGGACGGCCAGAGCGCGAAAAGCACGGAGACAGGAAGTATCAGAAAGACCACGGGAACCATCATTGAAATTTCTGCCTTTCCGGACTTGTCCATCAAGATATTTCTCTGATTTTCTCTGGCTTCAGCCGCATGACGTTGCAGCACGTCAACGAGCGGAGCACCGCGGAGCATCGCTGTGATAAGTGCATCCACGAATCGTCGGATCAAGACTGAATCGATTCGGCGACCCATGGCATCCAGGGCCACATGAAAGGGCGACCCCTGCCTCACTGAATCAACAACAATGGTGAATTCACGCCCAAGGGCACTGCCGGAGCGCCTTGATAACCGCGCCATCGCCGAAAGTGGCGTCTCCCCAGCCGAAAGTGAAAGGGTCAGCATTTCTATGAGAGCAGCGAATTCATTTTCGACCGACAATCGATACCGGACCACATCTCCGCTCAAGTGCCTATCCACAAGTGCACAAACTCCAAGGAAAATTGAGCACGAAATTACAAGCGTGGCAAAGGTGGGACTCGCTAGAAATGTGAGTCCCGCGGCACCAGTGCATGCACTCGCGCTCGCGATCGTGAATTGCCTACTCCTAAATTCCGCATATCGATTCCCTCTGCCGATCTTCTCCAGCCTCTCCTGTATTCGCGTTCTATCTGGGAGTCTTGCCAGTCTGCCCTTCCGTCCATCCAAAAACGGAGTAATTTCGATTCGCGATATTTCTTTCTCTAAGAACAATATGAGAGCGGCCATAAGACCGAGGAGCGTGGGGATTGCAACCTGATAACTCAACAATGGCGGGTTCATCTGAAGACCCGGGGTTGAGTCGGCAATCGTCCGAGTTTGGCCATCCACACGTAGGCAAGTCCGGTGAGAAGAAGGCCAAGTCCTAATATGAATACCCCGCCGGGCTCGGCGAAAGCTTCCGCAGTCCCTGGTTGGGACGAGAGCAGAAGAAGAAGTAACCATGGCGCGGACGCAGAAAGATGGGCTGAATTCTTTATCCATCCGTGTTTAATTTCGATCTCCTTGCGCAGAGCCAGATCTTGACGAAGGAAATCTCCTAGAGTCCTAAATATTTGTAGCAGTTCGGATCCTCCCAACGACTTTGCTAGAAGGATGGCCTCCAATATTTGATCGCTGCCATGTGTATTTAGTCGCCTCTTCAAATTGACAATTGCTTGAATAAAATCTCCAGAGTTAATAAGTTCGTCTCGGAATTCTTGAAAGTGCGGTCGGATAATTTCTGGACCGCGAGTGCTAAGGCCCGCCAACGCCTCCGAGAGTGAAAGCCCGGAGTGAAGTCCTGAGATTAAATGGTCGATCACCTCAGGCCACACTTTCAACATTTCAGCATCGACACGCAGGTTTCTGTTGCGCAGGTAGACCCAAGAAATCAGGATTGAGAAAATAGTAAAGGGCGTCGTAATGGAGATCGACTTAGTCCAGCCCAAAACAAGAATAGTGACGCTACATCCCGCGACGGATGAATATATGAGTTTTTCCTTCTGCCTTCTTGCGATATTCAGAATTTCAGGTTTCGAAGCTCTCTTACGCCTCCGTTCTACCAGGGAATCAGATTTCGCAGTTAGGAGGCTCAGCCCAATTCCGCAGAATGTTGAAGTGAGCAGCGCTAGGACGAGGGGATATGTTCCTACTCTTAGTAAGGGCTCAATAAGATGAGTCGAAGAAGTCATTGACGCCTCCAATCTGTAATTGGAATTCCGGCCTGCGCGAATTTCTCGGGGTGAGGAATTGCCCCTAAGCCTTGCTCGTATCTATCTCCATTCCAGATCCAAAGTGTCTCGAGTTCGATGCGATCGTTCTCCATCCGTCCCGTAAGTGCCGATACTTCGACTATTCTTCGCTGCCCTCCGGAATCGAGCGCTACCTGGATGACCAGATCGATTGCCGCTGCAACCGTTGGGCCAATGAATTTCTGTGAAATATTCTCGCCTGCTAAAAGTGGGAGGGTCTGTAATTTTACAATCGCATCCCGAGTTGAATTCGCATGAATGGTTCCCATTCCCGGTAGTCCAGAATTCAGGGCAATGAGAAGGTCGAGGGCCTCTGCCTCGCGAACTTCCCCGACAATTATCCGCGACGGCCTCATCCGCAATGATTCTTTGATAAGGCGACGTAAAACTATTTCGCCTTCGCCCTGTAGATTCGGGCTTCGCGTTTGCAGGCTAATCACATCAGGCAAATTGGGCTTGAGTTCAAATACTTCCTCAATGGTGATGACGCGTTCGTGCACTGGAATCGCGGAAGCAAGGGCATTAAGCATCGTAGTCTTTCCGGCTTGCGTACCGCCGCTTACGAGAATATTGATTCCAGCACGAACGCATTGATTAAGAAGTAATGCGATCTCCGGCGACATGGCGTCACGGGATGAAAGATCCTTGAGTGATAGATGCCGGAGAAGGTGTTTACGAATATTGACTGCCCAATGCTCAGGAGTCACTTCTGGGATTACAACATGCAGGCGACTTCCATCCGGCAAGCGTGCATCCACAAATGGATGTGAAAGATCGAGCCGCCTTCCGCTCCACATTAAAGCTCTCTCGACGATGTTGCGGACATCCTCGCCAGAGAGAAGTAAATTAGTCAGCTCGTTCTTTCCATTTCGCGCGATGAAGATTCTCTCCGGTGAGTTGATCCATATCTCCTCGATTTCACTATCGCTCATAAATTGAGCAAGGGGACCGAATGTCAGAGTGATATCTGGGGTGGGCATTTGAGGAGCCTAGGTCGGTTTTTTTAGGTAACAAGGCTGGCTTTGATTTTCGGTGGATGAACGTGGAATGTTCAATGACCGTGGAATGTTCAATGACCGTGGAATGTTCAATGACCGTGGAATGTTCAATGACCGTGGAATGTTCAATGACCGTGGAATGTTCAATGACCGTGGAATGTTCAATGACCGTGCAATTAAAGCGCGCCGTGAACCTTCCCCTTCTGATCAAGACGATTGAGAAATTCCAGTGCACTCTGGTTGGCAATATGCTGGAGGTGCGAATTCTCAAGCGTCACCCTGCCTTGATAATCAGTTCCTGCGTGTTCAGTGAGGTCCCCCATCCACGCCAGCGCTACGCGCTCAATGAGCGCCATGGCAACAGAGTCGCTTCCCCGCAGAAGTACCAAAAACTCAAGACTTCCAATTCGCGAACATATGTCCTCGGCCCTCGTTAGCTGGCTGAGAGTATGACTAAAGCTCAAGACCTCGATGTCAAACTCACTGGAATGTGGGGCATCGACTTCGGATGCCTTTGCCCGAAGTACGAATCTCGCGAGTGAAACCTGCTCGCCACTTCTCCGCGCACGAGAAATTTCCCGCCGAAGTTCCTCATAAAAGAGTCCAGGCGAGGCTAGGTGCGTGAGGGAATCTCTAAGTCCATCATGCGAGTGCATCATCAACCACTACCTCTATCTAAGTTCGCTCTTGCTATCGTTGCCTCCGTGAGCGCCGAGAATGCCAAGAAGTCGAGACGTCGGGCTATCGTGGCAACCCTTCTGCGGATAGAAGCAGCGGTGGTGTTATCCCTAGGGATCTACCTGCTCGTGAAAAGCTTGGTCTCAACCCCAGAGGCGCCAGCCGCCCTCATCGCCGAAGTCCTCTTTGCGATCCTGGGGTGCGTTGGTCTGGCGGCTGCGGCCCACGGATTTAAAAGCGGTAGGAACTACGGGAGGTCTCCCGCCATCCTGGCCAACCTCATCGCCCTGGGAGTCTCGACCTACCAGATGCAGGCTCACCTCTGGGCTCTCGCCATTCCCTTAGCCGTGGTTGCCCTCGTCACCTTGCTCCTGGCTCTCTCCATCACCCCCGAATAAGCGCTCGCCCAATCTTCGAGCGGTGTGCTCTGGAGATCACCTGCAGTGAGTGGAGTGTGTTCCACATCGCTTTTTGCGTATCAGATTCTGGAATTCGTCCTGAAACCTGGAATTAGTCCTGAAACATTGAGTCGGTAGGCTATGTCCGCTTTGAAATCGTTATTCACGTTCATCAACCATTGCTAGCAAGTAAGGAGAGTGCCAGTGTCGGCATCTGACTCAATGGATTCTACGCCTGGCAGTTCGTCATTCGCGGAAAGATTCGGCGAGGAGATCGCCGAACAGTTCGGTGCCAACGAGTGGCTCGTTGATGAGATGTACCAGCAGTTCTTGGAAGACCCAGCATCCATGGATGCAAAATGGGCGGCTCTCTTTGCAAAGGTCTCCCCGGCGGGTGCACATAAATCTCCGCCTTCCGCTGCCGCAAGTGCGCAAGCGGTTATTTCAAGTACGCAATCAGCTGGACCAACGCCCACAGCCCCTCGCACCAGCATTCCGCCCACTCCCAAGTCAGAATCAACCCCGACTGTTCCAACTACACCTTTTCCCCCGGCACCTCTAGTGACCGCTTCCGCGGCACCATCTGCTCCAGAAAGTGTCGCCTCGGTTGAATATGCCGTGACACCAGCGCCAGAAGCTCGCGTCGCCCCTGTTGTTCAACCACCTGTCGTGCCCGTTGTCCAACAACCTGTCCTTCGCCAAGTCGATGCAGCAACCCCGACTCCAGCAGATCCAATTGTCAAGCCGGTTCCTGTAGTGATGAAACCAGAAGCCGCCGCAATCGAACCATTGCGTGGTGTTGCAGGTCGAGTGGTACAGAGCATGGAAGCGTCGCTGACTGTCCCGACCGCAACAAGTGTGCGCGCGGTTCCGGCCAAACTTCTGATCGACAATCGCATTGTTATTAATAATCACCTCAAGCGCACCCGCGGTGGCAAAGTCTCCTTCACCCATCTCATTGCCTACGCAATGATCAAGGCACTCCGCGCAATGCCGGAGATGAATTCTTTCTACACGCAATTAGATGGCAAGCCCGCAATCGGGCACCCGGAGCACATTAATTTGGGTATTGCCATCGACCTCACAAAACCAGATGGAACTCGTCAATTATTGGTCCCTTCCATTAAAGGTTGTGAAGACCTAGATTTCGCGCAGTTCTGGAACGCATACGAAACAATTGTTTCCAAGGCGCGTGGTGGAACGTTGACCGTTGAGGATTATGCCGGCACCACTGTCTCTCTCACCAACCCCGGTGGAATCGGAACGGTGCACTCGGTTCCTCGACTGGTCACCGGTCAGGCAATGATTCTCGGCGTTGGCGCACTTGATTACCCTGCAGAGTTCCAAGGTTCAAGTGAAGAATCATTGGCCCGTCTTGCGATCAGCAAGGTTGTCACTCTCACGAGCACCTACGACCACCGCATTATTCAAGGCGCACAATCGGGTGACTTTCTCCGCCGCATACACGAGTTGCTCCTTGGCGAGGAAGGTTTCTACGACGAGATCTTCGCGGCACTTCGTATTCCATACGAGCCGATCCGCTGGGTCGTCGATATTGAATTCGCACATGATGAAGAGATCAATAAGACCGCGCGCGTTCAACAACTCATCCACGCCTACCGCACCAACGGCCACCTCATGGCTGATATCGATCCGTTGGAGTACAAGCAGCGCTCGCACCCTGACCTTGATGTCGTGACGCACGGTTTAACTCTCTGGGATCTAGATCGGGAATTTGCAACTGGCGGATTCGGCGGGCAGGCATTTATGAAACTCCGCAAGATTCTTGGAATTCTGCGAGATTCTTACTGCCGCGCAGTCGGAGTTGAATACATGTACATCGAAGATCCAATCGAGCGTCACTGGATTCAAGAGCGAGTTGAAATCGGGGCCACAAAGATGCCTCGTGAAGAACAGTTGCGAATTCTGCGCAAGCTCAATGGTGCCGAAGCATTTGAATCATTCCTTCAGACAAAGTACGTCGGTCAGAAGCGCTTCTCTCTGGAAGGTGGCGAGACCGTCATTCCACTTCTGGACGCAATCATCTCCGCCGCTGCAGAATCGAAGATGGAGGAAGTTTGCATTGGCATGTCACACCGTGGTCGCCTCAACGTCTTGGCAAATATCGCGGGCAAGTCCTACGGCCAGATCTTCCAGGAGTTTGAGGGCCACTACATCCTGAATTCAGTGCAGGGCACTGGAGATGTGAAGTACCACCTAGGAACCGAAGGCGTTTTCACTTCGGCCACCGGTGCAACTACCAAGATCTATCTCGCCGCCAACCCTTCACACCTTGAAGCAGTCAACCCGGTACTAGAAGGCGTTGTCCGCGCCAAGCAAGATCGTCTCAACATCAAAAATGCATTCTCGGTCCTTCCAATTCTTGTCCACGGTGATGCCGCATTCTCAGGCCAAGGTGTCGTATTTGAAACTCTCAATCTTTCGCAACTTGGCGGATATCGCACGGGCGGAACAATCCACGTCGTCATCAACAATCAGGTTGGATTTACAACCGCGCCCTCTTCTTCACGCTCTACGCGGTATGCAACCGACATTGCCAAGGGCATTCAAGCGCCGATCTTCCATGTTAATGGCGATGATCCCGAGGCAGTTGTCCGGGTAGCCCGGTTGGCATTCGAATATCGCGAGCAGTTCAACAGGGATGTCGTCATCGACATGATCTGCTACCGCCGTCGCGGACATAACGAAGGTGATGAGCCAAGTTTCACCCAGCCATTGATGTACAAACTCATTAATGCAAAGCGCTCCACTCGTACTCTCTATACCGAAGCACTCATCGGTCGTGGTGACATCACCCACGACGAAGCACTTGAAGTGGCTCGTGACTACCAAGAGCAGTTGGAAGCAGTCTTTGCGGCCGTCCACAATCTCAAGCCGGAGAGCGAAATCGGTTTTGCTGCTCCCGAACCTCTTGCCCCACACGATGTTGATACAAGTATCACTGAGGCAACTGCTAACCGAATTGCGCAGACCCAGGTTGCCGTCCCAGAAGGGTTTAACGTCCATCCAAAACTGATGCCTCAATTGAGTAAGCGCATTGAGATGCTTAGGGAAGGCACTATTGATTGGTCAATGGGCGAGACTCTCGCCTTTGGATCACTTCTGCTGGATGGAATGCCAATTCGTCTTGCCGGACAGGATTCACGCCGCGGAACCTTTAGCAACCGTCACGCGGTCATCATTGATAAAGAGAATGGCAACGAATGGACCCCACTACGCGGCCTCATCTCTGATGAAAATCAATTTTTTGTTATCGACTCCCTGCTCTCTGAATACGCTGCAATGGGTTTTGAATATGGGTACTCAGTCGCCCGTAACGAAGCACTCGTCCTCTGGGAAGGTCAGTTTGGCGACTTTGCCAACGGGGCGCAGACGATCATCGATGAATTTATCTCTTCGTCATTGCAGAAGTGGGGCGAGCGCTCTGGTTTGATCCTTCTGCTTCCACACGGTTACGAAGGTCAAGGTCCAGATCATTCCTCTGCTCGCATTGAACGGTTCCTTACACTCTGCGCAGAAGCCAATATGACCGTTGCCCAACCATCGACCCCCGCTTCTTACTTCCATTTACTTCGTTGGCACGCAAAGAATCTTGCACAGCGCCCACTAATCGTCTTTACGCCAAAGTCGATGTTGCGTATGCATGCGGCAGCTTCTTCACTCAAGGATTTCACTCACGGACATTTCCAACCAGTAATTCCGGATAACTCAGTCGCCAACGCAACTCGCGTAATCTTCTGCTCAGGACGCGTCTACTACGATTTAATTGCCGAACGTGCACAACTGGGAGAAGAGAGCACAGCGATTGTGCGCGTCGAACAGCTCTACCCACTTCCTGTTCAAGAACTCGCTGCTGAAGCGGCCAAGCATCCACGCGCCAATCTTCTCTGGGTACAGGATGAACCAGCTAACCAAGGTCCGTGGCCATTCATTTCACTTCACACGCTTGAAGTATTTGATGATCGAATACTTCGACGAGTTTCTCGCAGGGCCACTGCAAGTCCTGCAACTGGAAATCACTATGTCCATGATGAAGAGGCCAAAGCTCTGATGATTGAGGCGTTTAACCGTTAGCGCTTGAATTCTCCACTCCATTTGCGACTTCTTCGACCTTCACGTGACTTGCGAAGGCGGGTAACGACGCGGCCCACAATCTCTATCTCTGCAACTGCTCCCCATTCACGAGAATCGGTACTGATGGATTTGTTATCGCCTTCTACCCAGAACTTCCCGCCATCATTGCGTTCCACCCGCTTGATGAGGAAAACTCCGGGACGTTCTTCTCGCTCGACAACGATGACATCGCCGATTCTGAACCTGTCTGCCCATGCGACCAGCAGCCAGTCCCCGGAGCGGAAGGTGGGCAGCATCGAATCGCCGGAAACCGCAACTGTGCCGTATTTGCCAAAGAGCTTGGGGATGTCAGATTGGGTCATGGGGGGTAGTCTCACATTAGTAGAGTATTAATGCACATCGACAACTCAAGATTTTAGCCCTGAAGTAATAATAGTTCGCCAACGAAAAAACGAGAAAAAATAGGAGAAGAGATGTTCACCCCAAAGATAACGGTATATGCGCACTGCGATCTTCCGTGCGGAATCTACGACCCTGCACAGGCCAAGATTGAAGCTCAGTCCGTAAAAGCTTGCATGCAGAAGTACGCCGCAAGTACTGACCCAGATTTCAAGGCCCGCGCGGTTGCCATAAAAGAAGAGCGCTCAAACATGGTCAAAGAGCACCTCTGGGTCCTCTGGACTGACTACTTCAAGCCAAATCACTTTGAGACCTACCCACAACTTCATCTTCTTTTTAACGATGCCACCAAATTGGCTGGCGCCGCTGGAACCAAAGGCACCAACGATGTTGAGGTAGCAGATAAGTTGCTTGGAAAGATCGATGAGATCGCAGAAATCTTCTGGGCCACGAAGAAGTAATTACTGCGGGCTCTGCCCGATAATGGATTGAGCGGCTGTTCGTGCGAGGAAAGATACTCGTTCGAGCACCGCTCTTTTCATTTTCGCTCGCGCAATGAGTCGGTCACCATCATAGATCTCACATTCAAACTGAATATCGCGGCCAACAATTTCAGTGCAGGTGGCAGTTGCGCGAACAGACGCACCTATCCCCACTGCTTCAATTACTTCGAAAGCAAAATGCGTTAAACGAGTTGTCTCGCCACTTTCCAAGAAATCTGCAATCGCCGCGAGAGCCGCGCTCTCCAGAACATTAACCAGATGAGAAGTAGCAACTATCGGCAGATCTCCAATACCGATAGCCACTGCGCAATCTCCCGGGCGGACAAGCATTGTTGAGAAACCAACGCTGCCGATTATCTCGCCCGTGCGATTCATGTTCTAGATTTCGCGGGGGAAGCGAAACTCCTGGGTACTTTCGATCGTTATTTCATGGTGCTCAATCTGACCAAAATCATCCACTTGAATCGAAATTTCAGTGCGCCGAAATTCTGTTATGAGATCAAGACCGGGGTGGTTCAACGCCTCGATCTGCAATGCAATTGCGTCGCGAAGATCTTGTGGTGCTTGTTCAATACAAGAGCGAGTAAGCACATCGTGAAGAAGTTGGTGCATCCGCCGCTCATGTTCCATTTCTGCGCGGCATGGAGGGCACTCTTCGAAGTGGTGCTCGATTGTATGAATCTTCTCTCGCTCTTCAATTTCACCGTCAAGGAGAAGTGCCACTTCTCTCAATACTTCACTGCAAGGAGTCTCATGCATACCGCCACAACTCATGACTTGACCTCCTTGCTTTTTGTAGTGCCTTTTATAGTGCCTTTTGTACTGCCATATCCACGCTCTTTCGCGTAATCAGCCAGTAGCAATCTCAACGCCTTGCGACCGCGATGAAGGCGAGACATAACGGTGCCAGTAGGTACGCCGACTATCTCTGCAATCTCTTTATACGCAAATCCCTCAACATCGGCTAAGTACACGGCAATTCTAAATTCTTCAGGAATCTCCTGAAGAGCCTGCTTAATGTCGCTATCAGGCATATTTTCTAGAGCTGTGATTTCAGCTGATTTACCTTGGTCGCTTGTGTGCGATGCGGACTCGGCTAACTGCCAATCTTCAATCTCAGCGTTGGCAATCATTGGCTGGCGTTGTGCCTTGCGATATGAGTTGATAAAAGTCGTTGTCAGGACTCGGTAGAGCCATGCCTTGAGATTGGTGCCAGGCTCAAATTGGTGAAAGGAAGTGAAAGCCTTCAGGTAGGTATCTTGGACCAAGTCCTTCGCATCATGGGGATTCTTGGTGTACCGAAGCGCGGCAGAGTAGAGCTGGTCGGTAAATGCCAAGGCATCACGTTCGAACCGGAGGGTTCTCTCTTCGGCGCTCTCTTTAACAAGATCGGTGGATGTCATCGCTATCAAGGCTACCCCTAGAAGAGGGTCTCAGGCTCGCCGAGAGTGACGGGCTCTATCAATTGAGCACCATCATTTGCGACTGAATTAACGGCACTAGAGACAGCATGAACGGTTAAACCCGCATCTGGGTCGGAATATTCCATTAAGGCGCGTAATTCGGCGATATCGGTCAGGGAAGGATTTAACCAACTTTCCCAGCGGTCGCTGGGCATGAATACAGGCATCCGACTATGGATCGGCGCCAGTATGCCGACCGCTTCACGAGTAATAATCGCGACGCTCTCAATCTCTTCACCATTGGGAGATACCCATCTACTCCAAATACCAGCCAATGGAATGGATTTGCCATCTGTTCGCGAAATGAAGAAAGGTTGCTTGGGTCGATACGGACCCAACGCCGTCGCCCATTCGAAATACCCATCGGCCGGAACCAGGCATCGGCGTTTGCGAAAGGAATCTCGAAATGTCGGCTTCTCATAGACTGATTCACATCTTGCATTAATGGCGTGGGATTGAGATGCGCGAGCCCTTGCAAAATCCTTCAGCCAGGGAGCGATCAATCCCCATGATGCGGTCGTTAGGTCGCGTGCGTGATCGCTGGGATTTTCTCTTACTATATAAATTTCTTTAGTAGGCGTGATGTTCCAACTGGCCGGAAGAGGGGAAGTCGGAACGCTTCCAGTTATCCCAAACTCTTCGACGAGAGCATCGTCCATTTTAGATTGCGTAAATCTCCCACACATAACTACGAGCCTAGGAGAAAGCGATAAGAAATCCAGTCTCGGCCACGTAGATGAGAACGGTAGGCTCAGAGTATGTCTCCAGCAGATGGCGCCCATGCTCTCTGGGGTGCGCCATTTCGAGGAAGGAAGCCGATCCACTCCACTGTCGTGATCCCAGGCTCCAAATCGGTCACAAACCGTGCACTCATCCTTGCCTCGCTGGCTGAGTCTGCCTCGATTCTGCGTCGTCCTCTCATCTCGCGCGATACAACGCTGATGAAAAACGGGTTGACCGCTATGGGGATTGGAATCGACGATATTTACCTCAACGGCGAACATCAATGGGACATTTCCCCGAATGCGCTCATAGGCCCGGCAGTGATTGATGTGGGAAATGCCGGAACAGTGATGCGCTTTCTCCCTCCCGTTGCAGCCCTTGCCAATGGAGAGATTTCCTTCGATGGGGACTTACGCTCTCACGAGCGCCCACTTGCGCCTGTGATTAGAGCGCTTGAAGAACTCGGTGTCGTGGTTGAGCATCAACAACGCTATTCACTTCCGATGGTCGTTCGTGGAACTGGCGAACTGCGTGGTGGCGAAATCGATATTGATGCATCCGCTTCGAGTCAGTTTTTGTCTGCACTACTTCTTATTGGTCCCGCCACTCTCAAAGGAATCTCTGCCCGCCACATCGGACCCTCTCTGCCATCAATGCCTCACATCGAAATGACCGTGGCGATGTTGCGCGATTTTGGCGCCGAGGTAGATGTGGATCGCCAACGAAATACCTGGCGCGTTCACCCCGCAAGATTGCGCGGGGTTGATTTGGTGATCGAACCTGATCTCTCAAATGCAGCGCCATTCTTATCTATTGCCATGGTTTGCGGTGGAAGTATCACGATTTCGGATTGGCCGATCACCACAACTCAGCCAGGCGACCAACTCAGAGCAATCCTCACAGATATGGGAGCACTCGTAGCCGTCAATGAATCTGGACTCACACTTTGGGGAGATGGCGAAATTCATGGCATCGATATCGACCTGCATGATGTTGGCGAACTAACGCCAGCAATCGCAGCATTGGCAGCATTGGCAGATTCACCTTCGCACTTACGGGGCATTGGTCACCTGCGACTTCATGAAACTGACCGCCTTGCTGCACTCACTCGTGAAATTAACGCCCTCGGTGGCAATGTCACCGAGAAAGCCACTTCGCTTCATATAACACCCGCACCATTGCATGGGGGAATCTTTCACACATACGATGATCACCGCCTAGCAACTGCAGGGGCGGTTCTAGGTCTGAATACCCCAGGAATAGAGATTGAAAATGTGGCTACAACTGCGAAGACTTTGCCGGATTTCCCTGCTCTCTGGTCAAGTCTGATCGCGTAGCAGGAGTTCAATGGCGAAGCGAAAATTTGACGAGTCGGATGTAAAAATCCGACCTAGTCGCAGTAGCCGCCCACGAAGCAAAGACCGACCCTCGCACGCTGATGCGATCCACGCACTTGTGACAACAGTTGATCGAGGCAGAACCACGTGTATTACTGATCAGGGTGTGATTCTCACCGCCATGACGGCGCGGGAGTTGGGACCGAAATCAGTAGTTGTTGGCGACCAGGTCGGAATTGTTGGAGATGTAAGCGGCGCACCGGGGTCGCTTGCCCGCATTGTCACTGTGAAAGAGCGGAAGAACTCGCTGAGTAGGACAGTGGATGACCAGGCAAAGGTCGAGAGAGTGATTGTTGCCAACATCGATCAGCTCATCATTGTGGTTTCGGCGACCAATCCAGAACCGCGGCGGGGTCTGATTGATCGATTCCTGGTGAGTGCATTCAACGAGGGAATCAAACCCATCATTCTTGTCACCAAAATTGATCTCGGTCCGCCACCTGAATTTCTTGATGACTATCGCAATCTCAACATTGAAGTCATCACTACTTTCAAAGGTGATGACCTGTCGCATATTCAGGAGATAATTCACGGTAAAACCTCTGTTCTCGTTGGCCATTCGGGCGTCGGCAAATCAACTCTGATTAATGCTCTCCTTCCCCACGCCGAGCGAGTGATTGGTGAGGTAAATGAGGTGACCGGTCGAGGACGTCACACCTCGTCAAGTGCCATTGCACTGCCTCTCTCATCCCATTTGGCCTTGAGTGATGGATGGATCATCGACACCCCGGGAATACGGGCATTCGGATTAGCACATATCGACCCCAATCGAATCATTGCCTCATTTGAAGATCTCCGCGAAGTAATCGCCGATTGCATGCCCAACTGCTCGCATAACGAGGAGAGTTGCGCCCTGACCAAATGGGTTACTCCCAACGGAATCGCGATCCCGGAGCGTCGAGCCCGCATAGAAAGCCTGCGGAACCTGCTAGATATTAAGTCAGAGACCAATCTGGAGATATAAACGCAGATAAAGCCGGAGATATGACCATGTAAGACGGTGAATCCATGCTCTGGGAAGACATTGGAGTAGCGCTGATTTTTGGCTGGGCTAGGCTGTGCACAATATGAGTACGCATAAATACGGACGTCAAGAAGACCTGGCTCTAGCCCTGCAGATTGCAGATGCCGCCGATCTGATCACCTCTTCTCGATATCAGTCTTTAGACCTCATCATCACAACCAAGCCCGATAACACCCCAGTTACAGATGCTGATAAAGCCACTGAAGAGGCAATAAGGAATATCTTGCAGTCCGAACGCCCCCAGGACGGACTTGTCGGCGAAGAATTTGGAGAAACCAAGAGCACCGGATCTCGCTATTGGGTGATCGACCCCATTGATGGCACAAAAAACTTTATGCGCGCAGTCCCAACCTGGGCGACATTGATCGCACTGGTCGAGGACGGGGAAGTTGTTGTCGGTGTGGCAAGTGCGCCGGCCCTTTGCCGACGTTGGTACGCCGCCCAAGGTCTAGGCGCCCACGTCGTCTTCAACAAAAGTGCGCCAAGAAAAATATCGGTTTCGAAAGTTTCTGAAATTAAAGATGCTTCAGTTGCATACTCCGACTTTGCCGGATGGGGTGAGCGAAGACCCGCATTCGACGACCTCATTGATCAAGCATGGCGCACTCGAGGGTTCGGGGATTTCTGGTCTCACATGCTCGTGGCAGAAGGTTCCGCCGATGTTGCGGCAGAACCAGTCTTAGCACTCTGGGATATGGCCGCCTTGGACATTATCGTCCGCGAGGCCGGCGGAAAATTCACATCAGTAAGTGGAGAGCCTGGTCCAACCCATGGAAGTGCGCTCTCAACAAACGGACTCCTCCATCAAAGCATTCTCAATCAACTAAATTCGCATAGAAAATAAATGAAATGAGCGATGTAAACAGAACAGCCCTCGAGCCCATGACTCTCCGTTTGGAGGGAATGACGTGTTCGTCCTGTGTCGCGACTGTGGAGCGAGCCCTCAATGCAATTCCCGGAGTAAGCGCCAGCGTCAATTTTGCCTCGGAGACTGCGCACATCATGGCTCCTGCAGAAATGGATTCCAAGGAACTCATTAAGGCGATTAAGTCGGCTGGATACTCTGCCGAGGAAATTGCGGACAATAGCCAGATTGCTCTTCACAGTAAAAAATCAGCGTGGGCCTTGATTTTGGCAGCCCTCTTCACCATACCCGTTCTCGCGATTTCCATGACAATGAGCTGGCACCCCGCGATTGACCGTTTCATACTTGCCCAACTCGACACTTTCCATCTTGCTTACCCAAAGTACTCACCCACTTCTTGGCTTGTCATTGCTTTGAGTACACCAGTGGTCCTCCTCATTGCCTGGCCGATTCATCGCGCCGGAATTCGAAATATCAAACATCCGACGATGGACACTCTCATTACCCTGGGTTCCCTCACCGCTTTTGGATGGTCCATCTATGCAAATATCTCTGGTGTCGGCGATGTATATGCCGAAGTATCAGCGACAATCATTCTCTTCGTTATCGCAGGTCGGTTCCTCGAATCACGAGCTAAGAGGCGCGCCAGTAGTGCTCTGTCCGCGCTTCTGGCACTCGGAGCCAAAGAGGTTTCCGTCCGTCGCGATGATAAAATCGTCAGAATTCCAATCGATCAACTTGCCGTAGGCGATGAATTTTTTGCAAAACCTGGAGAGCGAATCGCTACAGACGGAATTGTCGTCTCGGGAATGAGTTCGGTCGATAACTCTCTGCTCACTGGTGAATCCAAACCGATTGATATTGATCCCGGAGATTTCGTTATCGGTTCATCACTCAACCGAAATGGACGCCTTGTCATCCGAGCGACGCGTGTTGGTTCAGATACGGAGTTAGCTCGCATAACCTCAATGGTCGTAAGCGCTCAAGGCACAAAGGCGCCCATCCAGCGGATGGCCGATCGAATTAGTGCGGTCTTTGTTCCAGTTGTTACCTTGCTTGCGCTGGGCACTTTCTTCGCCTGGCGCTTAACGGATCATTCGCTGACGGAGTCAATCTCATCTGCCATCGCCGTTCTCGTTATTGCTTGCCCATGCGCATTGGGACTTGCGACTCCAGTCGCACTATTAGTGGCCTCGGGTCGAGGTGCGCAAAGGGGCATCGTTATCCGTGAACCTCGCGTTCTTGAGGTGGCTCGAAAAATCGACTCGGTTATTTTGGATAAGACCGGAACGCTAACAAGTGGGCAGATGTCAGTGCTCTGGAGCGTCGTAGTGCCTACAGCTGGAAAACCATTGGGTCCCAAGTTCGCGCCTTTTCTCAATGAATCTGACATCCTTTCCACGGCCTACTCAATTGAAAGCGAAAGCGACCATCCTGTGGCGGGTGCGATCGCAGAGTCCATCAAGGTCAAGGGAATCGAAATCCGTCCTGTCACAAGTTTTGAAAGCACTCCAGGATCCGGATCGGCAGGAAGAGTGACACTTGGGTCCCTATCTCCGGCTGTCATCATCGGATCTCCGCAAGCCGTTGCGTTTAGCTCCATTCCATTTGATCCAGAAATTCAACTTGCCATCGATGATGCAGAGGAGGACGGACTCACTGTCTCTGTCCTGGCATGGGATGGAGTCGCACTCGCCGTCTTTGCAGTCGGGGACGAGATCAAACCCGACGCACAGCGGACTGTTTTCAATTTGAAGGAGCACGGAATCGACCCATGGCTGGTCACCGGCGACAACGAACGGGTCGCAAGGGCGGTGGCCGACAAAGTTGGCATTGATCGTGATCACGTAATCTTCGGCGCGCTGCCCCAGGACAAAGTCGATCACGTGAAGGTATTGCAGGCTCAAGGACGATGCGTGTTGATGGTCGGCGATGGTGTCAACGACGCCGCGGCACTCGTAACGTCAGACTTAAGTATCGCCATGGGAACTGGCACAGATACTGCCATTGCCACATCGGATATCGTTGTAATGCGCCGGGACTTGGGAAGTGTTATTGATGCCCTCAATCTATCTGCGAAGACACTCCGAGTGATCCGAGGAAACCTCGGTTGGGCATTTCTTTATAACGTCATTGGAATACCGGTCGCTGCATTGGGCGCGCTCAAGCCGATGTATGCGGCGGGGGCGATGGCCTTCTCGAGTCTATTTGTTGTGACCAACTCGCTCCGTATTAAGTAGTCGTCAAGTCACTGCCTAGTACTTCACCAGATAACTCTTCAATGTAATCGGTTCGACGTAGTAAGCCTGCTTCTTGCTGCCGTTCTGCCAATATATATTTGCATACGGACTACTGGTCTTGAGTGATCTCTTGCCGATGTAGATGCTCCAACCATATGCGGTAATCGCTTCGTTTCTTGTTCGATCTAGAAATTTCTGAACCACATCACTTAACGTCATTTTCCATGTGAGGAACAAGTTGGCCGGACCCTTTTTCTCTTGCGCCGCAGTCTCTGGACGTGAATAAACATCAAAGACCCAGCCGCCTTCTTTCTTTATGTCGGCTATGGTCATATTCGTAAATGTCGTGCCGCTCGATGCAACTTTCTTCACGCTATACAAAAGTCTGGGAATTCCTGCGTCGGTCTTATTCTGACTATCCATATAGACAACCTGTTCGGTCTTTGACGAGACAGAGTAGAGAACGATCATCCATGACGAATAGATATTTAGAGTACATAGGGCGTCAAAATTCTTTCCCGAACGATCATCCATCCGCACACTGGAGATATTTGCGTCTTTGCGCCAATCCTTCTTTGCCTGAGTGAGAAAGGCTGCAAAGTACTTTCCAACATTGACTGAGTCCAGACTTCTGTCCGCCATACACGTCTTGGCAGAGTCGGCGGCGGAACTGCTTGCTACAAATGGACTCATTGAAGAAAGTACGAGACTGAGTGCGACCATCAGTGGAACTAAAAATAGAGCGGAAGTTCTTCCCGATGAGAGCAAATGACTTCTACGCATGTTTTTCATATCCCGCTACCTTAACTGTGTGGCTTAACCTGTTCCACGTCTTCCAAACGTGCTCTCCCAACAGCCACCCCCTGTCACACGATGAAACAAGGCGATCACACTTCACCCATTTTGGCACTTTTCCAGAAGGCCACATAGTTATCCCTCGGGGTGATCTCAACGACAATTCTTCCCTCAGATTCCTCTGAGGGGGCACGCCTCAACGAAAAAGGCCCTCGTTTGAGGCGAGAGCCCTGATTCGGTACATGGTAGCGGGGGCAGGATTTGAACCTACGACCTCTGGGTTATGAGCCCAGCGAGCTACCGAGCTGCTCCACCCCGCGTCGGTAGGCCTATCGTAGAGGGCAGGCACCATGAGCGCCAAATCCTCCT
>JBAZYI010000022.1:0-23999 GCA_041659345.1 Candidatus Nanopelagicaceae bacterium
TTGCCGATGACCTCGGCTCAATTGTGGTCCTAGGTGTTTTCTACTCTGATGGCATTAGCCCCCTTAAAATTGCCTCAACTATCGGCGCCGTTCTTCTTGCATGGATTATTCCGACGCGGACCAAGTTTCCCCTGGATCGTTTGATCGATTGGATCCATCCCTGGAGCAGCTACTTGGTCATCCCAGTCTTTGCTCTGGCAAATATCGGAGTCACAGTAGATCTCTCATCCCTTCAAACCTTGATTACGTCCCCAATTTCCTTGGGAATTATCATCGGGCGAGTAGCCGGTAAATTCATTGGCATAACCCTCTTTGTCTGGCTCGCCGTGAGAATAGGAATTGCGAGAATGCCCGGCGCTGTTTCAATGAAAGAGATTGCCGGAGTTGCGGCTCTTGGTGGCATGGGACTTACCGTCTCCCTATTTATCGCCGATTTGGCGATGACAAACCCTGCTCAACTCTCTCAAGTGAAAACAGGGTTGATTATTTCTGCGATAATTTCTGCGCTTCTTGGACTTGGAATCTTGCGAAAGTTCTCCCAAGTAAAAGAAAGCAAGAAAAACTAATTAGCGCTTGAGGCCATAACCGTGATGTAGCTCTGCATCATCGGCTCCCTGAATATCGTCAGCTTTGAAGGGGGTCCGGAGAACTCTCTTGTCTCCTAATAGCCTTACGAGCGAGGATGACGTGGCCGAAAAATCCGACAATGAGTGAGAAAATTACACCGAGATTGGCGTAAGCCCATGGGCCTTCTTGCCCGCCGATCGCGTCCATGAAGTAACCCTGCCATGAGAGCCACGATGCAAAAGGATTTGTTACAAAGCCCCAACCGACAATCGATCCCACTATTACTAGAAATACGGAACGAAGATTCCATGATCCGTACCGTCCCGTAGGAAGAAATAATTCAGTTTCCGCATAATCTCGTTTACGCATGACCACGTCTGCGACAAAGATCGCCGACCAAACTGCTATTGGTACGCCTAGAGTGATGAGGAAGCCTTGAAAGGGTCCAATGAAATCACTCGCGTGCCAGACAATATAAACCGTACCTATAAGCATTATCACGGCATCAATAGAAGCCGCCACATGCCGTCGAACCGGAAGGCCAATGGAAACAAGCGCCAGCCCGGACGAGTATAAATCGAGAATGGCACCACCAATAAGACCCAACACCGCCACAATCGCAAAGGGAATCAGATACCAGGTAGGAAGAAGGGTAGTGAGTGCTCCGATTGGATCAATCGCGATCTTCTCGCTGAGGTCCCTATTACTGCCTGCCAGAAGTGACCCGTAAATAACCAAAATAACCGGCACGAGAGAGGATCCAAAGACCGTCCAACCCACAACCGCCCGACTGGAAACAGTCCGAGGAAGATAGCGTGAATAATCAGCTGCCGAATTCACCCATCCCAGTCCAATTCCCGTCACGCCAAAAATCATCGCCCCAATAAACGCTTGCAAATTTCCACTCGGAATAGATGAAATCATCGCCCAGTCAATGTGCTTGAAAGTCAGGGCGATATATCCGAGAGTCATCAGCCCAGTAACAATGGTCAACCACTTCTGGAGTCTCATAATTACATGGAACCCAAGTACTCCGCCGAATACGGTTAGTCCGGCCGCTATCGAAAAACCAATAATCCGAGCCACATTATGATCAATATGCCCTAGTCGAGCCAATACGGTTTCCGTTGCCAAGGTAGCTAATGAAACGAGAATTGTTTCCCAGCCGACAAAGATCAGATAGGAAAGTACGCCCGGTAAGAAATTGCCGCGGACGCCGAAAGCAGCCCGTGACAGTGTCATAGTCGGAGCGTTCGACTTCTTGCCGGCAAGTGAACTCACTCCGACGAGGAGAAATGAGAGAACAACTCCAAGGAGAGCCGCCAAAGATGCCTGCGCCACCGAAATCCCAAATCCAAGAAAAAAGGCTCCGAAAGAAAGTGCAAGAAGAGAAATATTTGCGCCGCACCAAGGCCAGAAAAGATTGCTTGGCTTTCCAGTTCTCTCGTCTTCCCTAATGAAATTGGTCCCATTGAGTTCGAGGTTGAGGTCAAATAGCGGCACAAATTCTCCCTTGGTAAGTTCTCTTTATTCTACTAATGAAGCGCGCCAGAGCCATGCAACAGAGTATTCTTCCGAAGTTATGTCAACGATGACTAGATATCTCTCACAAATCCGTCGAAAGTCTCCGATGGATGTTGTGCCATTTCACGACCCCGGAAATCCATCGATATCCTCCCCTGCTGCGCTGCTGTTCTGGCTCGCCCGCAATCAAATGAGAGTGATTCTTTTAGGCGCGGTCTTTGGAATCCTGAGCACTCTCACCCTGGCGGTCATGCCTGGGTTCCTGGGCAAAGCCGTGCAAGCAATTTCTGATCATGATGAGTTTGCTCTTAGGAAATGGGTATCCATTGTTTTCGCTTTAGGCTTCACGCAATCCATCGCGAGCGTCATTCGCCACCGCTGGGCCGTAGCTAGTTGGATCATCACTGCCACACGGATGAAGCAGATCATCGCCCGCAAAGCCTCGGAACTTGGCGCCGATCTACCGCGACTCATTTCAACTGGCGAAGTCGTATCCGTCAATAACAATGACGTAGAGCGAATGGCCAGAGGTTTTGACAATATTCCCCGCCTCATTGGCTCCATAATCTCCTTCATATTTGTTTCAATCATGCTCATCCGCTCATCGCCGTCGATCGGAATGATCGTGATCGCTGGTGTTCCAATCATGGCTCTAGTCATCGCACCCATCATCGGTCCACTACAAGAGCGCGAAGCCGAACAGCGAAAGAAGTTAAGTCACTCTACAAATTTGGCAGCTGATACAGTCGCCGGCCTTCGAGTCTTAAGAGGTATCGGCGGCGAAGACGCCTTCATCGAGCGGTTTAGATTAGCTTCGCAAGATGTACGAGCAGCCGCCGTAAGGACGGCCAAGACTCGCTCCCTCCTCCAAGCACTCCAGATCGTCCTGCCGGGCTTCTTCATACTTATTGTCATATTTGCGGGAGGAAACCTGGTAGCTGATGGAAAAATGAGAATTGGTGAACTTCTATCGTTCTATGGCTACAGCGCTTTCCTTGTCCTTCCATTGAGGGTAATGACTGAAACGGCGCAGCGCATGACCTCCGCCATTGTCTCAGCACGTCGAGTGATAAGTCTGCTTTCGGTTGCCCCCGTAAATACCTGGGGCGTGGACGAATCACCAAACTCTCTGGGAGTAGTACGAGACCTAATCTCCGGAATTGAAATCAGATCGGGCGAGTTTCTGGTAATAGTGAGCGAGAATCCCTTGATATCCGATGAACTGTGCGACCGCCTCGGTGGGTACATTGATGCAGATCGAGTTACTATCGATGATCGCCCACTCACCGCCTTCACAAGGACTGCCGTAAGACAAACAATCTACTCGCAAGAGAAAGAGCCGGCGATCCTGTCCGGCACGATTGGTTCGATTTTTGCCGTCCCCCACTCTGGGCGATTATCGATTGACCAAGCAATTGATGCAGCCTCAGCTCGTAATATCCTCGATTCACTAGAAGGAGAGGGTCTCGAGGCTGAAGTAGTGGAGCGTGGTCGAACCCTCAGCGGCGGGGAACGTCAGCGCCTTTCTCTCGCCAGAACTCTTTTCGTTGATGCGCCCATTGTCATCCTTGATGATCCGACCAGCGCTGTGGATGCTCATACTGAGACGAGAATTGCTCAACGGCTCTCCGAAATACGAAATGGTCGCACCACTGTTGTCTTCTCCAATTCACCACTCATTCTTGATCGTGCCGATCGGGTTGAACTCATTCTTAACGGCGAAAAGCAAGAGCAAGGAACTCACAATGAATTGCTGGAAAGATCGCAGAAATACCGCCATCTGGTTATGAGGGGCGCATGAGAGGCAAACCGGTAAGCGAGGCTCATCTGCCTCCAAGTGCGTTTCGCTCTCCGCCTCCAAATACTGAGCGCATCAACACTAATTTCGGCTTCGAGAAGTCTTCATCTCGTCTTCCTATAGCAAGTGTCGAAACCGTAAATAAAGAGATGATTGCACTCATTGCAAAACACAAACGAGGATTCATGCTTGTCGCGGGTCTTCAATTAGTGACGGTCGCCGCAGCCTTGGTAATTCCTCGCGCCTTCGGAAGTCTACTTGGCCAATTAGGAAAAGATCCGCGCCATGCAAACATATCCATGACGGTAATCGTCGCCGGAGCCGCACTTGTGGTCCAGACAATCTTCTCGTATTGGACAAAGGTAAAAGCTTCAGTCTTGGGTGAATTCGTACTCTCTTCTCTGAGAGAGCGGTTTCTTGAACGAGTGGTTGAACTACCGCCAAATGTTGTAGAGCGAGCAGGAAGTGGAGAACTCCTCAGCAGAACTACCACCGATATTGATCATATTACGTGGGCGGTTCGCGATGCTTTCCCGATTATCACGATCTGTTTGGTAGAGATCGCAAGCATCTTTCTCGCAATTGGATTTACAGCGCCAATTTTCGTAGCAGTGGTAATGATTGGCTTCCCTGTCATTTACGCGGTGACTAGACGATACTTGCGCAAATCACCACAGGCTTACCGAGTCGAGTCATCTTCTTACGCCTTAATGAACTCAGTGCTGGTCGAGTCAGCTGAATCAGGACGAACAATTGATGCGTTGCGCCTGGGTGAGGATCGAGTAGAGCGAAGTGACTCAGCTCTTGGTCGTTGGATCGAATGGGAGCGTTACACATTGCGTCTTCGGACCGCATGGTTTCCTTTCGTCGAAGCTAGCTACGTCTTCCCGCTGGGCGTGGTCCTTCTCGTTGGTGCTCACTTTTACAACCAAGGAACAATGACGATTGCTCAAGTCACGACTTGCCTCCTCTACGCGCAGATGGCCATCGATCCCCTCGAAGGCATCCTCTGGTGGATCGACGAATTACAAGGTGGAAAGGCTTCTCTTTCGCGACTATTGGGGATTCACGAAATTCAAGAACGTGAAATTCGCGAATCAGAACCTGAAGGATATGAGGTTCGCGCAGACGAGATCCGATATGGGTACAAGAAAGAGCGCGATGTTCTGAATGGAATCTCATTTCTTGTTGAACCCGGAACTCGAGTAGCTATCGTTGGTCCGTCCGGTGCCGGTAAATCGACGCTTGGCAAATTGCTCGCTGGCATCCAGCCACCACGAACTGGAACGGTCACCATCGGCGGATCGGAAGTTGGTTATCTTCCGGTTGAACAAGCAAGAAGCCACGTCGCATTGGTCACTCAAGAGCATCACATCTTTGTCGGCACGTTGCGGGAGAACATATGCCTTGCCAACCCACAAGCGAGCGATGAGGAAGTATGGAACGCGCTCGCCGCAGTGGATGCGAGATTATGGGTCGAAAGATTGTCAGATGGGATAGACACTCAAGTTGGTGTGGGCGGGTCACGATTATTGCCACCCCAAGCGCAGCAAATTGCTCTGGCCCGTTTAGTTCTTGCTGATCCGCACACTCTCATTCTCGACGAGGCGACTTCACTCCTTGACCAACGCTCCGCCAGACATCTAGAAGCTTCCCTCAGTGCAGTCCTACATGGACGAACCGTGATTGCAATCGCGCATCGACTTCAAACCGCGCACGATGCCGACATTATTGCTGTTATCGAGGATGGAAAGATCTCAGAGTGGGGCTCGCATGACGCCTTAATGATTGCGAATGGTGCCTACGCAAGTCTTTGGAAATCTTGGCGGGATGAAGCTAATTAGTACGATTCTCTAATTTATAGCGGACTGCGGTGAGAATTCCTTGCAGAATAATGATCGGTTCTGGCGGGCACCCTGGAATTTCATAATCGACGCTCAGGACTTTTGATGCCCCGCCAATAGTCGCATAATTTTCACCGAATATTCCTCCGTTGATAGCACAGTCCCCTACTGCCACCACCAGCTTGGGTGAAGGAGTTGCTTCATAGGTCATAGCTAGAGCGGTGGACATATTCCTTGAAATCGGTCCAGTTATGAGAAGCATGTCAGCATGGCGAGGGCTTGCCACAAATTTAATCCCGAGACCTTCTAAGTTGTAATACAGATTGCCGAGTGCATTGAGTTCAAGTTCGCACCCGTTACAGCTGCCCGCATCGACTTCTCGGATAGTCAGTGCGCGCCCAAGAATCCTAAGAATCTCATCATGGATGCGGATTGCTTCAACTTCCATTGCCGCAGGTGGAACTTCAGTTGCGATTCCAGTTTTGGCAATCTGCTTCAGAACTTCCCACATCATCGGTCGTGCCCCGAGTAGGTGAGATTGAATGATTTATTGATAAGTGGAAAGTCCGGCACGATATCGCCGATGACCGCGTATTCAAGTACCGGCCAGTTCTGCCACGAAGGATCATGGACATGACATCGCTCCAGATTTCCACCTTTTCCGATGGAGAGCGCGACAAAAATTCCACCACGCCAGCCTTCCACCCATCCCGCACCCGCCCCAGATGGCTGAGTTTTCCTGCAAGGGGAATGAATTTCCCCCGATGGCAATTTTTCGAGTATTTGCTCCAACAAACTTAGGGAATCAGATATCTCATCAAATCGCACGCTCACACGGGCGGCTACATCACCATCTTCATGAAAAGCCACATTTACATTGAGTTGAGTGTAGGGAAATGACTGTGAATCGACCCGCACGTCGTGGGCGATTCCGCTAGCCCTGCCAGCCAAACCTGTCAGACCAAGTCGCAGAGCCAATTCATTATCAACTATCCCCGTACGCATGAATCGATCCTGGAGACCTGAATGGTCTTCGTAGATAGCGCGCAGGCGCTCCACCTCGGCTCGAAGTTCCGTAACATTCTCGCGAATCTTTGCAATGAATTCGAGAGAGATGTCTGCTCTCACTCCACCAGGTAAAACACAATCCATCATGAATCGGTGTCCAAATATCTCTTTATTCGCTCTAAGCCACAACTCCTTTAATCGCATAAATTGAGTGAGTCCAAAAGCAAATCCCGCATCATTTGCAATCGCTCCCACGTCACCTAGATGGTTTGCAATCCGTTCTCGTTCTAGCATGAGTGCCCGTATCCAGAGCGCCCTCTCGGGGACATTCCAATTCCACGCCGATTCCAGTGCCATGCAGTACGCCCACGAATATGCAACCGTTGAGTCTCCCGAAATTCGACTCGCAAGTCGAGATCCGTCAAGAGCTGACATACGCTCAAAAGCCTTATCTACTCCTTTGTGCGCGTAACCCAATCTCTCCTCAAGGCGAAGCGTCTTCTCTCCAACTACCGAGAATCTGAAATGCCCCGGTTCGATGATTCCCGCGTGCACAGGGCCGACAGCGATTTCATGAACACCGTCGCCCGCGACCTCAATAAATGAGTAGTCCTGAGGGGTCTCTAGTTCATGCACTTCAAAGCCCGAGACGTCTTTGCGAAGTGGATAGTAGTCGTCTGGCCAGAATCCATGATTGAGCCAAGGGCGACTATCCCCACTACCCATTGCCGTAATTCCCATGAGATCGCGCATTGCTCGCTGCATCCTAGTCGCGCTTGAAAAGAGTCCAGAAATATCCGGATACGAAATAACGTTCTCTTTCAATAATAGATCAAGCCAGAGAAGACCTTCCCCCTGCAACGAATAGATGGCGGTTACTGCGAATTTCTTAGAACTCTTCTGGCTGACCCAGAGTGTTACCAATTGTCCATGATTTTGTGCAATGGCAAGTGCGCACTCTTCCCACAAGACTTCATCCACGTTCGCTTTGCGTATACGAAACGGCGAACGCATCTCTACCATCTTCAACTCAAGCTCTTCGAATTTCACTGATTCATCCCCCAATTATTTTCGCCGCTTGGATGAACCATGTTTGAAGGTATCCAGGAATGTACAACCCGAGCATTAAAGCAATACCGAGGTGAAGAAAAACCGGCAGCAAAGCTGGCGAATGTGGCAATCGCTTTACCGTTGTCTCTCCAAAAACCATGGGCTGGACTCGACTAAATATCGCCGCAAAAGCCACACCTAGTCCGAGTAGGAGAATTGGCGTGGCCCATGGCAATTGCCGCATGGCGCTGGTCAAAATGAGGAATTCACTGGCAAATATTCCAAACGGCGGCATTCCAAGAATTGCAAGAGTGCCCATCATCAGCCCCCATCCAACTGTGGGGCTGACTTTAATGAGCCCGCGTATGTTCTCCATGACCTGCGAGCCAGCCTTTTGGGCGGCATGACCCACTGCATAGAAAATTGCAGACTTTGTGAGTGCATGGACAGTCATGTGTAACAAGCCAGCGAAATTGGCAATGGGTCCACCCATCCCAAAAGCGAAAGTCATCAAGCCCATATGCTCGATGGATGAGTAAGAGAACATCCGTTTAATATCCCTTTGACGAAGAAGCGAGAATGCCCCAACGAGGACCGAGAGCAGACCAAAACCCACCATGAGATGTCCAGCGAAATTATTTTCAAGAGCCCCGTCGGTAAGGACTTTGCACCGGATGACTGCATAGAGAGCAACATTAAGAAGCAATCCTGAAAGGACAGCAGATATTGGTGTTGGGCCTTCTGCGTGTGCGTCAGGCAACCAGTTGTGAAGCGGGGCAAGACCAACTTTGGTTCCATAACCAACAAAGAGGAAAACGAAGGCCAAAGACATAATGACCGGGTTTAGTAAGAACTTAACTTCGTTGAGGTTGGTCCACAGGAGTGGATTCTCCCCTTCCAGAATAACTCGCTGTGCCGCCATGTAAAGAAGGATCGTGCCGAGCAGGGCCTGCGCAATGCCCACTCCGCACAGAATAAAGTATTTCCACGCTGCTTCAAGACTCGATGGTGTGCGGTAGACCGAAACGAGGAGAACTGTCGTGAGTGTTGCAGCCTCCATTGAAACCCAAAGAATTCCCATGTTGTTTGTAGATAGGGCCAGCAACATACAGAAACTGAAGAGTTGATACATGCTGAAGTAGAGACGCATCCGATTAGGGGTCATCTTGCCACGCTCTTCTTCAATACGCATGTACGGTCGAGAGAAAAGCGAAGTTGTAAATCCGATGAATGCAGTAAGCGTGACAAGAAAAATATTGAGTGAATCAATAAAGAATTGACCATCAAGTGCAAATATTGGCCCGTCTGCCACAATTCGAACCGTCAATATCGAGGCTGCAAGGAATGTCCCAAAACTAAAGACAACATTGACATTTCGACCTTGTACTCGATGACCCATTGCTGCAAGGACCACAAATCCGAGTAAAGGGCTGACAAGCACCGGGAGAAGTGGACTCATTACCCCTCCTTCAAATTCTCAAGGTGGGATATATCTAGACTTTCAAATTGTTCACGGATCTGGAACATGAAGAGACCCAGGATGAATACTCCGACCAATACGTCAAGAGCAATTCCCAGCTCCACAACCATCGGCATGCCATATGTCGCCGATGTAGCTGCAAAAACCAAGGCATTTTCCATTGAAAGGAATCCAATTACCTGTGGAATTGCTTTCGATCGAGTAATCATCATCATGAACGATAGAAGAACGCAGGCAAGGGCGATGCCAAGTGTCCCTGGACTTACCGAAGATGAGAGCCTTGAAACCGGCAGGGCAAGATTGAAAGCGAACACGACCAGAACAATACCGACCAGCATTGTGCTCGGAATATTAATGAGAGTCTCGACATCCCACCGTACGTTAAGTCGCTTAATCAATCGATGAAGCACCCACGGAATGAAAAATACCTTTAAAACAAGGGTCATCACTGCAGAGAAATAGAGATGGTCCTGATGAGTCACATACGCCACCACGCTCGTAGCAGCTACGACCGTGAAGCCCTGAAGTGCATAGATATGTACGAGATTCAACACTCGGCGCTGCGCCAGCATGGCAAAGGCCAACATGAGTAGAAATGCGGCAAAGAGATTTATGAGTTGAATGCTTATGTTTGACATCGTCTAGGATCCCAACAAAATGTGAGTGAGCATGCCAATGACTCCAAGCAAAAAAGCAGTTGCCAGAAATTCTGGGACTCTGAAGATTCGCAATTTGGCTGAAAGGGTTTCAACCAGTGCAAGGATGACCCCAAGCAGGGCGAGTTTGAGAATGAGAAATACGAGCGCCAAAATTACCCGTTGAGGGTCCATCCCGCCCGTAATCCCCCAAGGGAGAAAAAGGGCAATGCCAATAGTTGAATAGGCGAACAACTTCAAAGCGGCCGCCCATTCAAGCAATGCTAAATGTCGGCCCGAATATTCAAGAATCAGCGCCTCATGGATCATGGTTAATTCCAAATGGGTGGCAGGATTATCAACTGGCACTCGGGCATTTTCCGCTAAAAAGACAAGTACAAAGGCCATCGCGGCGAAAACCAAACTGGGGTAAATCGTGAACTCATTCTGGCTCACTTTGTTTACAATGGTTTTGAGAGCAGTAGAATTTGCAATGAGTGAAGATGAGAAAAGGACCGTAAGTAACGCCGGTTCTGCAAGAAACCCAATGAGCATTTCCCGTCGGGCGCCGAGGGTTCCAAAAGCGGTTCCAATGTCCATGGCGGCGAGAGCTAAGAAAACTCTCGCAAGTGCAAAGAGGCCAACTAACGCAATCGCATCTGCAGCCCGAGCCAGGGGTAAGTCAGTGGAAAGTGTTGGAATGATCGCACTCGCTAAAAGCATGCAGCCGAATATCAGATACGGAACAAATCGGAACAAAGGAGAAGCCGTATCCGCCATTACTGATTCTTTATTGAACAACTTGTGCAGCGTTCGGTATGGCTGGAGTATCCCTGGACCTGAACGATTTGCTAACCATGCCCGTGACTGATCAACCCAGCCCAGTAAAAGTGGTGCCAAAAGCAATGCTGAAAGTGTGGCAAATACTTGAGACAGAAGTTGCGACATATTCATCGACTCACCCCGGGCACTAGCAGCAGAGTGATCAGCAGTGTAAGGAAACTATAGAGAAGGTAAATCGATATTCGTCCCTGTTGCAGCCGGCCAACTTGAGCGGAGACAAATTCGGTTGCGCGCGCGATTGGAAGGTAGATCCCCTTCCAGAACTTGTCAGTGACCACTACTTTGTATTCAGGTTCGCTCTCTTCGGGTTTAGGAAGATGCCTTTCCATATCGAAAAAAGACTCAAATATCTGACGGATTGGTTGCCCATAGCCTTCAGCAGTATCTTGCATCCGCGCGTTCTGCCAAGTATGCCCGCCACTCCATGGCACGGATCTTCGCATCCGCCCATGGTAAAAGATTCGAACCACGGTAAAAATGAGAGCACAAGTAATTACGACTCCAACTAGGAAATAGACCGGGCTATAACTCGCGCGCTCGAGAGAAGTCGGGGTGAGCAACCACCAACCATTTGCACTGCCGCTGTGGGCTAGACCCTTGCCGACCAATGTTTGGGTGACAGGGTCAATAAAGTGAAGAACAAAATTGGGCGCCAACCCAAGTACTAAACACGATAAAGCGAGCCAAAGCATGCCGATCTTCTCCAAAAACCCTGCGTCGTGGGCCTGACTCAATTTATCTTCACGAGGCTGTCCAAGAAAAACCACTCCGAAAAATTTCACCATGGCGTAACCCGCAAGCGCCGCTATCAGAGCAATCGACGCAGCTGCAACCGGAATCAACATATTTAAGAAAGATTGTGGCAACCCAGGCGTAAATAAGAAACTCTGGAGTAATAGCCACTCCGAAACAAAGCCAGAAAACGGAGGCAATCCCGAACTCGCCAGAACCCCAATGAGCGCGAGCCATGCAACCCATGGCATGAATCGGATGAGACCGCCAAGTTTTCCAAGGTTCCTCTCCCCCGTTGCATGAAGCACTGAGCCCGTAGTGAGAAAGAGAAGACTCTTGAAGAACGCATGAGCACCTACATGATACAAACACGCTGTGAGCGCTAAAGCTGCAAGGGTGTTCATTCCATAAGAGCGAAAGAGTAGTGCCAAACCCATTGCAGCAAAGAGAAGGCCAACATTTTCAATTGACGAATAAGCTAATAGTCGTTTCATGTCGGTCTGAACGGCTGCAAATATAACTCCAAAGAGTGCGGTACCCAGGCCCAGGGCGAGTAGTAAGACACCCCACCACCAGATTTGGATATGTAGAAGATCAAAACAGACCCGCAGGAGTCCATAAATTGCCATCTTGATCATGACGCCACTCATTAGTGCTGAAACTGGCGAAGGCGCCGCTGGATGCGCTTCCGGCAACCAGACATGCAGTGGAAGAATGCCGGCCTTTGCCCCAAAACCAAAGAGAGCGAGGAGAAATGCTACGGAGGCCCAAAATGGTGAAATTTGTTGAAGACGCATATTTGCAAATGTGTAATCGCCTGTGTTTGCCTGCAAAATTCCGAAGGAAAGCAGAACAGCAATGGCCCCCACGTGTGCAATAAGTAAGTACAAAAATCCAGCAGCCCTTATCTTCGGCATTTTATGATTGGCAGTTACCAGGAAATAGGATGAAAGCGCCATGCTCTCCCAAGCCACCATAAAGGCATACGCATCATCAGCGATCAGAACAAGTGCCATGCTGGCAAGGAAGAAGTGAAACTCCATGCAGAGCAGTCCTGGCGCTGTGCCGGCACCATTTCGGAAATATCCTGCCGAAAAGAGTGAAATTCCTACACTCGCGATGCCAAGAATGAGGAGAAAGAAGGAAGAAAGTTGGTCTAGTCGAAGATGAAACTGGAGCTGAGGCAATCCGATCGGCAACGTCGCAGTTTCAGCGGTTCCGGATGTAAGTGCACGGGCCGACGCCCAGGCCAATGCGACTCCAACAACACCTCCAAGTGGAAAGAAGACCTTGGCGACCACACCAAAGCGTCGAAGAGCCACAATTCCTAGAAATCCAATGCCAATCCATACGGCGATCACCCAGAGAACCCAGTTGAGCGGCGACCCGTTCAGCATTGTCTCTAATCGTGTCCTTACCTAAGCCACCAACATGTGCTGGTGTGAATTTTCCCTCTAACTCTCAGGAAGATTCATCAATCCAGCCATTATATCTACCAATCAGCTACAGACCCGTCATCATGAAACCACTGCACGGCTTTTTCGCCAGCATAAGGGTGTTTTTCTGCCTCAATCTCATTCATTTCCGCGCCGATACCAATACCTTGCGGAGGCAGAATATGACCAGATTCAAACTCGGGGACTCCGGAGAAGACTTCCTCTCTCCAGGGCACATCCGCCCGCATTACTTCTTGAATCAAGAAATTCGGCATAGAAAGCGCAAGGTGGATGTTAACCATCGTGGCTATAGGTCCAAGGGGGTTATGCGGCGCCATGGCCACTCCGAAGGTGTCGCACAGCGATGCAATCTTTCGAAGTCCCGTGATTCCACCCGCATGACAAACATCTGGCTGCGCGACATCAATGAGTCCATCTTGCAGGACACGTAGAAAATCGCCTCGGGTGAGCAAGCGTTCTCCCGCGGCCAACGGAACATTTATCCCCTTTCGCGCACGGATCATTGCTTCATGTTGGTCTGGTTGAACCACTTCCTCGAGGAAAAGCGGGTTAAAAGGCTCAAAAACTTTGGCGTACTGAATCGCCATGGCGGCACTTGTTCTTCCATGGAAATCAATCATGATGTCGATATCAGGTCCTGCCACATCGCGAGCTGCACCCATCAATTCTTCAGCGTGGCGAAGATTCGCATTTCCCCCAAGTGGCGCAGACTTTGGTACGGCAAGGATCTTCACGGCCGTGAAACCATCACTGATCGACTGCTTCATTTTATGAGCAAAAGATTGAGCAGTGTCAGAGTCGTACACGGCGTTTGAATCTCCTCCGCCGAGGTGGTCATACATACGGACGCGTTCTCGAGCTAATCCACCCAGGATTCGCCAGAGAGGAACTCCAAGATCCTTCGCAGTGATATCCCAGAGCGCTTGATCAATTCCACTAAGGGCCGACATCGATACGACACCACCCTTGAAGAATGGATGACGATAGAGGATCTCCCAGAGTCGTTCAATGTCCCGAGGATCCTGACCGATGATCAGCGGCGCAAGGTCTAGAACTGCTCCTGCAACAGCGCGCTCCTGGAATTCTAGAGTTCCCTCTCCGATTCCAATAAGTCCTGGCTGATCGGTATATACACGCACGATGACCCAATTGCGCATTTTGGCATTAACGAGTGTGGTGGTCACTTTCGTAATCTTCACGTGGCACTCCCTCTTAGAGCGTTAGTACAGAAAGCAGTATGTGAACCGAGTATCTGAAACTTAGTACGTGGCACGTCCACCTGAGGCATCGAAGGTGAACCCCGTCGTAAACGAACAAGCTTTAGATGCGATAAATCCGATTAACTCGGCAACTTCTTCCGCTTCGCCGACGCGGCCCATTGGAATACGAGCAAGCATGTACTTAAGGGTCTCTTCGCTGGTTGCCGAATTCATTGGCGTTCTGATCACAGCGGGAGCGATCGCGTTGACAGTAATTCCATCGGGGGCAACTTCCTTCCCGACGCCCTTCACAAAACCAATCATGCCGGCTTTCGAAGTGTTGTAGGGCGCCATTCCAGGATTGCCTTCCTTCCCAGCGATTGATGTCACGTGAACGATGCGGCCGTATTTTTGAGCTTTCATAATCGGGATTACTTGTTGAGTGAGCCAGATAGCACCGAAAAGATTCACCTTGATTGTCTGTTCGTAATCCGCCCAGGAAATATCTTCAACTTTTACATTCGTGGGGCCAGTCATGCCGGCGCTATTTACCAACGCATCAATTCTCTTTTCGGCCGCAAAGATCTTGGCGATCGCTGACTGAACCTTTTCTTGATTTGAAATATCAAGTTCGACTATTTGGTCATCTTGCAATGATAAGTCAACTTGAACCTTCTTGAGCGCCTGGAGATTGAAGTCAAGGGCAATGACACGGGCACCGCGGGATTTCAGAAGCACTGCCGCCGCCATGCCAATTCCACTTGCTGCGCCAACCACAAGTACTACCTGGCCACTAAAATCTGTCTTATTTTCCATGAGTTGCGGGTCCCCTACCTATCTGTCCGTTGCGGCAATTCAAGTAGGGAGTCTAATCTACTGTTTAAATTAGTGTCAGAACGTTCGCCGTAGCAGAACACAAGGAACCCACACCATGAACGCCTCTGAATTGCTCAATGAATCAACGGTTACTCAATACCTACTTAGTCGACAGATAATTTCTGCCGAGGACGTGCCGGTCATTGAAACTCTTACAGGTGGAATTTCAAATGTTGTACTTGGCGTCAAGACTTCTCATAGCGATCTGGTTCTCAAGCAGGCTCTTCATGAACTGATCGTTCCATCTACCTGGCGAGCCGATCAAAGACGATCATTGGTAGAAGGTCGAGCAATTGAAGTTTTGCAGTATCTCACGCCCGAAAATGTTCCCAAACTCATCGACGTGGATTCTGAACATCTTGTCCTTGTAATTGATCGTATATCCCGTGACACACACGTATGGAAGGACGATCTACTCCATTCTCACATCGACACGCGAGTTGCCCAAAATCTAGGCAGACTACTTGGGATATGGCATCGAATCACAGCGTTGGACCAACTCGTTCTGGATGAGTTTGTGGAGGATCACCTCTTCGAGCAGTTAAGAATCACACCCTTCTACCGTGAAATAGCCAGAAGGCACCCTGAAATCTCTGATCGCGTAGTCAAACTTATTTCCGAATTGGAATTCTCGCGTTTAAGTTTGGTTCATGGAGACTTTTCTCCAAAGAATATTCTTGTAGACAGTTCTGGTGAAGTCACGGTTTTGGACTACGAAGTAGCCCACACCGGCAATCCAGTTTTTGATGTAGCTTTTCTTCTCGCTCATCTATTCTGTAAGAGTCGTCACTTTCTAGGCCCAGCAGAGAAGACACTCCTAAAGAAAACCGCACTGGCTTTTGTGTCTAGTTACGAAGAATCCTTCGATGGCCTTGTCGACCCTTCTCTTGGATGGCACGTTGCGGCCATTGCTCTTGCGCGCGTTGACGGGGTTTCACGGGTCCACTACCTGAACTCCGAAGCGCAAGACCAGGTGCGTTCCAACTGCATCGAATTTCTAAGTCGAAGTCAGTCTCCCACGATCAACGAAATGTTCTCATAATCGCCTAGATGCCTAGCTTGCTCGCCATCTCATCCGGAAATCCCTGGAAAGTTATTGGACGCAGAAATCGTGTGATCGCGTTAATTCCAACTGAAGTGTGGAGCGGGGATGTGGAAGCTGGATACGGGCCACCATGGTGTTGTCCGTCAGTGACCGCAACGCCCGTTGGCCAGGCATTAAACGCTACTCGCCCGCACATGGAAGCAAGTGCCGATGCAATCTCAACGTTAGATTCGTCATCCACCGAACTAAACAGAGATCCGACTAGCGCACCTTCGAGTGTCGAGAGAGTTTCCTTCACTTCCTCAATAGACGAGTATGTGGTGACGATCCCTGTTGGACCAAAGCATTCGATGTGAAGAATTTCTGGGTACTTGATGGCTACCGAGGCAGGAATAACGAATACTTCCGCCCTGGAGTAGAAGCCCAAACCTTCGCCATTCTTACCAAGGTAATCAGTAGATCCAAGCGACTGTGCCAATTTCTGACGGTTGGCGTCATGCAATTTCTTGGTCGCCTCGCTGAGGAAAGGTTGAGCCTCGCGGTGGCTTAATTGAGACTTTACATCGGCAAGCAAACTCTCATCATCCGGCACGAAAAGTAGACTTGGGTTTGTGCAGAACTGACCGTTTCCAAGAAGAAGAGAGTCTAAGTACGATCCCGCGAAAAGGGCACGGTCTGAAATTCCAGAGGCTGTGGCGACGACCGGATTAACACTTCCTAATTCGCCATAAAAGGGAATCGGAATCTGACGTGATTGCGCCAGATCAAAGAGTGCTCGTCCCCCAGCCCTTGAACCCGTGAAGGCACCAGCAGCGATCCGGGAGTCGGTTATAACAAATGAACCGAATTCAAAACCGTGACCAAGTCCTATGAGATTTGCTGGCGCTCCCGCATCGGAGAGAGCTCTCTTAGCAATATCGAAAGTGAGTTGGGATGTTTGCGGATGTGCGGGGTGAGCTTTAATAAGAACCGAACAACCTGCCGCCAAGGCCGAAGCCGTGTCTCCACCGAGGACGCTAAAGGCAAACGGAAAATTACTTGCTCCAAAGATTGCAACCGGGCCGATTGCACGCGCAGTCCGTAATAGCTTTGGATGGCCTTCTGGTAGAGGCGCATCGACCGCGGCATCCAATCTGGATCCTACAAATTCACCTCTCGCCAACGCGTTTGCAAAGGTACGAATCTGGAATGTAGTTCTGGATACTTCGCCGGTCAGTCGACCCACTCCCAAACCTGTTTCGAGGTCAGCAATTGCGACCAAGACATCAAGATTGGCATCAATACTTTCAGCAAGAAAATTTAGTATCCGGGCACGTTCTTTCGGCGTGGTGCGACTCCATAGGCTATAACTTGTCACTGCGCCGTCAATAATGGCGTCAATTTCGCGCTTAGTCGCTGACTCAAAAATTGGACCGAATTCTTCGCCAGTTCGTGGGTTTACCGATCGGATCGACATCTTTTCCTCTTCGCGATTTATCCCTGGTTATCCAGGAGATTTGATCCTAATCCAAGAAGAAGTCGGTGAGAAACTCCTTGGTGCCTAGAACTACGGAGTACTTATCTAAATCTACAATTCCGGCAGATGCCAAAACCTCATCGTCGATAAAGAAGTTGCCGGTGCACTCCGAAGATCGGCGACTGAAGATCTCGTAAGCGGCATCAGCCAGAATCTCGGGCTTTCTACATGCCGCTATCTCAACCCCGGGAATCATCGCCAGAGCAGCAGTATTGATCGCTGTTCGTGGCCAGAGCGCATTGACGGCGATTCCATCCCTCCTAAATTCCTCCGACATCCCCAGAACGCACATGCTCATCCCATATTTGGCCATGGTGTAAGCAAGATTGTTCTTGAACCACTTTGGCTTCATGGATAACGGCGGGGAAAGATTGAGAATGTGGGGATTTCGCCCCGCCTTTCCCGACTCGCGTAGAAAAGGAATCGCTGCCTGGGAGGTTAAAAATGTGCCTCGGACATTCACATCAAACATAAGGTCAAAGCGTTTGGCGGGCGTCTCTTCGGTGCGCGTCAAATTAATTGCACTCGCGTTGTTGACGAGAATGTCAATGCCACCAAAAGTTTCACTAGTTAATTGCATCGCGCTTGCGATTTGGCTTTCATCACGAATATCGCACTGAATCGGCAGAGCCGCTCCTCCCGCGGACCGAATTTCCTCAGCCGCGGAATGAATAGTTCCAGGCAACTTTGGATTCACTTGCGCAGTCTTCGCCGCAATTGCAATTCGCGCGCCATCTTGCGCGGCTCGTAAAGCAATTGCAAGGCCGATACCTCTTGAACCTCCTGTTATAAATATCGTTTTTCCTGCAAGACTCATTTCTTCTCCCTCCTCATCGTGAACTCCATGAATGCTTGCGCAGCCTCTTCGGATTGAAGGGCAAGGGTAAAGAGTTGGGCTTCTACTCCCATGACCAATGTCACGGCATCATGATTTCGACTCTTGAGAAGAGCCTTGGTGTTGATAACAGCATTTGGCGGTTGCTTGGCAATTCGGGCTGCAAGTGCATGGCCTTCCACAGCCGCGTTATCGGAAATTGAAGTCACCAGCCCCATATCCAACGCTTCCACTGCCGAGAAACTATCTCCAGTGAGGAAGATTCGAGACGCTCGTTGATATCCGACCAATTGCGGGAAGAGGAAACTCGAACCTGCCTCTGGCACCAACCCCAAGGAGACGAATGGCATTGAGAAAGTGGCAGTTGGATCAGCGACAACCGCATCGCAATGTAAAAGCATTGTCGTGCCAATGCCGATAGCGCGTCCTTGCACAATCGTGATAATTGGCTTGGGAAAATTATGAAGCTCTACAAGAAAATTGAACCCATCACTCTCCTCTACCGCGATCTGGTCAGACATGAAGTCACTGATGTCGTTTCCGGCAGTGAAGTGCGCCCCCTCGCCCTGGATGACTACACATCGAATACTGAAATCTTCGACCGCTTGCCTCAGGTATTTGCGCAATAGGACATACATTCCTGTGGTGATCGCGTTCATCTTGGCTGGTCTGTTGAGCGTGAGAGTGAACACACCACCAGCCTGACTCGTTAGAATTTCATCCATTTGCCAATTCTATGGTGGTAATACTCAATATTTTGTAGCAGAATCGTCCTCGAGTCTTCGGAGAGGCGAGGTAACATCCAATGACTGCCGACATCACAATCTCATCGAGAGAGTTGACGCCGTTCGAACGGTTGGTAATGGATCTTCTATGCGAAGGGAAGTCCAATGCCGCGATTGCGCATGAAACTTCTCATACTGAAAAAGTAGTTGAAAATACCGTCAGTCGTACCGCAAAAACCTTCGGCATCAAAGCAGATGGCGATACCAATCTGCGCGTGCTACTTGCCCTGGCATACCGCACGCATTATGGCGATAGAGCTTTCGAACAATTAGGGATCGCTTGTCAGCATGTGGAGATAGGTTCTAATGGCCAGATGATCTGCTCTCGTCATATCGACTGAAACTATTTTCATTCTCGGTCATTTGCTCTTTTGATTTATAGAGACAATGAATCGTTCCATTTGTGATTTGTATTACTCCACGTGATTCATCTAACTCATTAACATTTATCACATTTCGTCGAGGGCTAACACTCTCTACTTTCTAGTCAATGCGCACTTTCTGAGTATTGTTTTGCTTGTTCCATACGAATGTAAACATAAAAGGAGAGAAAATAATGAAACGTCAAACATTTGACAAGATCGTCACCATGGTTGGTGTCGGTCTTGCTGTATTTCTATTCATCGCAGCTGGACTCCTTAACTGGGGATACTCCTTTGCGGACAGTCAAGTAAAGGGACAACTTAAGTCCCAATCAATTATTCTTCCTGCAACAACTGGGAACGCCGACGAAGCTGCGGATATAACTGCATTCTTCGCCGAGAACGGCGACAAGCCAATGACCACCGGCAAGCAAGCTCAAATGTACGCCGATCACTACTTAGGCTTCCATTTAGCAGGTATGCCTACCTACGCAGCGGCATCAACCGCCAATCGCGCAGCACAGGGCGCTCTTTCAGCAGATCCAACCAATGCTGACCTCATGGCAACAGCAGATTCTGCAGCAGACACAGTTGACACCGTGTTCAAGGGCACAATGCTCCGTGGAACTCTTCTCACAGCATATGCATTCTGGGAGTTAGGGCAGATTGCAAAGATCGCTGCCATGGCAACACTTGTCGGAGGACTCCTCCTACTTATTCTCTCAATCGCAGGGTGGGTACACCTTCGTCGCACTCCCGCAGAGGCGACGATCTAGCCCTCTACTCTCCGTGAGGGTGAAGAGAAACACCCCCCGATTTATTCGGGGGGTGTTTTTTAATGCGCGTTTCTATTACCGTTCAATTGACCCTGAAATAAATTCTTCGGTGCGTATCTGTGCTTGGTCATCTGTGTACTGAATCGGTGGGGTCTTCATAAAGTAGCTTGCTGGCGAGAACAAAGGTCCACCGATTCCTCGATCGAGTCCAAGTTTTGCGCAACGGAGAGCATCAATTATGACACCTGCCGAGTTTGGCGAATCCCACACTTCTAGTTTGTATTCCAAGTTGAGCGGAACATCTCCGAAGGCACGGCCCTCTAGTCGTACGTACGCCCATTTGCGGTCATCCAACCATGGAATGTAATCAGAAGGTCCAATGTGCACGTTCCGGGCTCCCAGATCGTGCTCCAGTTGTGAGGTTACAGAATTAGTCTTTGAAATCTTCTTGGACTCAAGTCGATCTCGCTCCAACATATTCTTGAAGTCCATGTTTCCACCAACATTGAGTTGATATGTGCGATCCAAATGCACGCCACGATCTTGAAACAATTTTGCCATTATTCGGTGCGTAATGGTCGCACCCACCTGGCTTTTGATGTCATCGCCAATAATAGGAAGTCCAGCCTTGGTGAATTTTTCTGCCCACACCGGATCCGAAGCAATGAAGACAGGTAGCGCATTCACGAATGCACATCCTGCGTCGATGGCACATTGGGCGTAGAACTTCGCGGCCTCCTCAGATCCCACAGGAAGGTAGCAAATGAGTACGTCGACATCTGCTGCCTTAAGTGCCGCAACAATGTCGACAGGGGCAGCGTCCGACTCCGTGATTGTTTCACGGTAATACTTGCCCAAACCATCAAGTGTTACGCCACGTTGGACGATCACGCCAGTCTTCTCAACATCGGCAAATTTAATGGTGTTGTTTTCACTTGCCCACATGGCATCAGCAAGATCTAGCCCGACTTTTTTGGCATCGACATCAAATGCGGCAACAAACTTCACATTGTTAATGTGGTATCCACCTATGACAGCGTGCATCAATCCAGGAATCTCCGTATCCACAGGTGCGTCCTTGTAGTAAACGACTCCTTGGATAAGAGAGTTGGCACAGTTGCCTACGCCAATGATTGCGACACGAATGTCTCCTGGAGCAGTTGAACCGTTAGCTTTTGAGATGGTCACGCTATTTCCTTTCGGTTTTTATCATGTCTTCCAACCAGGCGATTTCTCGCTCGGCGGATTCCAAAGAATGACGTCGCCACTCTTCTAAGTACTTATCAATTCCTATGGGAGATTTTTCAAGCTCGTTGCGGAGAATCTCGGCCCGCTCCTTCAGTCGTCGATGGCGACCTTCAAGAATGCGCACACGATTTGCGCGCGATGTGGGGCTAAAGAATGCGAAGCGGACCTCAAAACCTTCGTCTTCCCATGTATCAGGACTGACCGTCTCCGTGAGTTGTGCAAAACGAGCCGCACCTTTTGCTGAGAGGCGATAGACGATCCGCGAACGACGTGAGAGTCCTCCGTCTTCCGTGAAGCTCTCTTCGATTAATCCGGCATCAAGCATTCGCCGTAATTGGGGGTAAAGGACGGAGAAGGAAAGCGCACGGAAAGGTCCAAAAACCGCAGTCATGCGCTTGCGCAATTCGTAGCCATGGAGTTCGTTCTGCGAGAGAAGACCCAGGAGTGCAAACTCCAGAGATTCAGATCTCGATCGCACGTGCGCCCCCATCGTTCATATAACTACCAGGCAGTCAGCTGATATATCGATTCGATATATCGCATGTGAATTCAATCGGATATATCGCAGGGATGCAAATCCACGCACGCCGAGCGGCGTGGCGAGGCTCCTTACGCTCAATTAAGTGAGGATCGCGCCCTACCCTTGAGCCGTCTTCCCCGCTCAATCTCTCCTCAGGCGTGACTTGCGCCACCACAGCGGAAGGAAGCACAGATGTCCTTACTCACCTGGAAACTTCATGGCACTGGTAAAACGATTGGTGCTGGCGAAGTCGTATCTACCGACGAACGTTTAAGTTGGCCACGGACCATCGGTGTTGGTCTGCAACACATTGCTGCAATGTTTGGAGCCACATTTCTTGTACCGATTATTACCGGCTTGCCGCCCACGACCACCCTTTTCTTCTCGGGAATCGGCACCTTGCTTTTTCTCGTCATTACAAAGAATCGAGTTCCAAGCTATTTGGGTTCTTCTTTCGCATTCTTAGCTCCAATCGCAGCAGCGGTGTCTAAAGGTGGGATGGCTGAGGCACTCGGAGGCGTAGTCGTCACCGGAGTCATTTTGGCAATCATTGGTCTCATCGTAAAAGCCGCTGGCATCGGATGGATTAACTGGATGCTGCCACCCATCGTGACCGGCACCATCGTCATGGTCATTGGCCTCAATCTGGCGGGTGCCGCGAAAGGCAACTTCACCAAAGGTCCAACGATTGGAATTATTACTCTTGCTGCCATTGGTCTAGTTTCGGCATTCTCACGAGGCTTCCTAAATCGAATAAGTATCTTCGTCGGGCTGGTCCTTGGCTATGTTGTTGCATTCTTAATGGGTGACGTCAACACTGATGGCATCAAGGCAGCTAAGTGGGTTGCCGCTCCCCATTTCACCAGTCCAACTTTCAATGTCAGTGCCGTCATTCTCTTCCTTCCTGTTGTCTTGGTTCTCATCGCTGAAAACGTCGGCCACGTCAAGGCTGTGGCAGCAATGACTGGAAAGAATCTTGATGACCAGATGGGCATGGCGCTCTTCGCCGACGGGGTTGCAACTACTTTGGCCGGTGCAGGTGGCGGATCTGGGACAACCACATACGCGGAGAATATTGGCGTTATGGCTGCCACGCGCGTTTACTCAACTGCTGCTTACTGGATTGCTGGAATGGGAGCCATCGTGCTCTCCCTTTCGCCAAAATTCGGCGCAGTGCTGAGCGCTACTCCTGTGGGAGCACTGGGTGGGGTGGGCGTTGCACTCTTCGGAATGATCGGCGTCCTTGGAGCACGAATCTGGATCGAAGGAAAAGTTAACTTCGCAGACTCAACCAATCTCATCATCGCAGCCTCCGCGTTGATTATCGGAATCTCCGATATGTCATGGACTCGCGGCGACTACACCTTCAACGGCATCATCAATGCGACTCTCGTTGCTGTTGTTGGCTACCGCGTCCTCAATTCAATCGCAAAATCACGAGGCACGTCAGCGGCGTAGTCACACCGCTCAGTTTCGAAAGGAGCGTGGGCAAGAACGGCGATTAAAAGAAAGAGTGCGCTCGACAAGTCATGGAATTGAGACCGGCGATTAAAAGAAAGAGCACAATCGCCTCATCTCAATTCCATGACTTGTCTTGGTTTCTTCGGCTGGCTGCTCAAGCTGTCGGCCGATCATAAGAAAGGCGATTGTGCTCTTTCTTTTAATCGCCGTTTATGATCTGCCCGAGGCGAGTCCAAGAGGATAAGGTGTGGCAATGATTATTCCGACGCGAATATGGGAATATTTTTTGGCGTCGATTCTTATCATTATTGCTCCCGGCCCCAGTGTCCTATTTGTTATTGCAAGGGCCATTGCGTGGGGACGCAGAACCGCAGTATTCACCGTTGTGGGAAATGTGACTGGAGCTTACGTACTTTCAGTTTTCGTCGCACTTGGACT
>JBAZYI010000023.1:0-23542 GCA_041659345.1 Candidatus Nanopelagicaceae bacterium
ATGGGAATATTGTTTGGCGTCGATTCTTATCATTATCGCTCCCGGCCCCAGTGTCCTATTTGTTATTGCAAGGGCCATTGCGTGGGGACGCAGAACCGCAGTATTCACCGTTGTGGGAAATGTGACTGGAGCCTACGTACTTTCAGTTTTCGTCGCACTTGGACTTGGTCCAGTTCTACAACGATCAGATCTCGCATACTCGATCATTCAATGGGGCGGTGGCACTTACCTGGTTTATCTTGGAATCGATGCAATCCGACATCGCAAGGTGCATGCCTCTGACATGACTCAGAAAACCGGTATGCAGCCGGTTCCTTTAGTATCGATACGCGACGGATTCTGGATTGGAGTGCTCAATCCCAAGACGTTGGTCTTCTTTGCTGCGGTCTTGCCTCAGTTCGTTGATCGCGAACGTGGACATGTCACTGCCCAACTCCTTTTACTCGGTGCCATTTTTGCAGTTCTGGCATTAGTATCGGACGGGTCATGGGGACTGTTGGCAGGGACGGCGAGGCAATGGTTAGCAACAGATACTGGCCGCCTTATCAAATTACGGACCTCGGGTGGCACTGTCATGATCGCGCTTGGGACTCTAGTCATCATCTCTGCTATTCGCCACTCGATGTCGTAGCGAAATGATCCACGCCGCATTAGAAAAACGTGTCGTCAAAGTCTTAACATTCGCTCAGATTTTGAACGGTATCGGAGTTGCTGGAACTGTTGCTGCAGGCTCTTTGCTTGTTTCATCTGTTACGCAATCAGATTCACTTTCAGGGCTTGCCCAAACAAGTGCGGTTCTCGGTGCGGCCGCCATGGCTCTTCCGCTTTCAAGATTGACTGAGCGAGGCGGTCGAAGAGTGGCCCTCTCCATCGGGTACACGATCGGAGTTCTAGGAGCTGCACTTGCGATCATCGGTGGAACTTCCCGCATAATCTCGGTTCTGCTCCTTGGGACATTTTTATTGGGCGCAGCCTCCGCGGCAGGTTATCAAGCCCGATTCGCAGCAGTGGATCTCGCCTCCGCCGAAACCCGATCGCGTTCACTCTCCATCGTCGTATGGGGGTCGACAATTGGTGCAGTCTCGGGTCCGAATCTCATGGAACCGGCCGGGACGGTTGCACACGCAATCGGATTGCCGAAACTCGTTGGTCCATATCTTCTAGCAATTGCCACGCTTTCTATATCCTCACTCATCATTTTCTATTTCCTCCGTCCGGATCCATATTTAACTTCAAGAAATCTCGTCAATAAAGGTGCGGTCAACGCTGTGCCACTCTCAACACGTTCGACATTGAGAATGATCGGAGAGAATTCCCAGGCACTATTCGCAGTTGTTTCAATTGCGGTCGGGCATCTCTCCATGGTCTCCATCATGGTGATGACACCTATCCACATGGCACATGTCGATGTGACCCTCTCAGTTATTGGAATTGTCATCAGTACGCACATTGCCGGAATGTACGTTCTCTCCCCCGTCGTTGGATATTTCAGCGATAAAATCGGGCGAAAACGAGTGATTCAAATTGGACTAGTCGTACTGCTCCTTGCTGCCTTGATTGCAGGCAACTCTTCGGGAGATAGCACGATTCCACTCGGACTCGGATTATTTCTTCTGGGTCTGGGATGGTCCTGCACGCTCATAGCAGGCTCTGCACTTCTGTCAGAATCTGTTGGGGATGAGGAGCGAGCATCCTCTCAAGGCGCATCGGATTTCATGATGAATTTAACGGGGGCAATTGGCGGAGTAATGGCTGGAATCGCCATTGCATTGCTCAGCTACGGGTGGCTCTGCGCCTTAGCATCCCTGCCTGTACTCATTCTGGCCGCATGGTCATATCGACTCGGCAAATAGACTCGGCAAATAAGGGACAACTAGGGGATATTTGTCAGGGTAATTGGACACAATTAGGCACAATTAGCGACATGAGAAAACCAGCTACGCCCGCACGCGAGAACATCTCCCCTTCAGACCTCACCTTTGGCCTCTCAACGTGCAAGCGTTGCCTCTGGATCAAGTATTGGCACAAAGTGACCATGCCTGGCGCCTTTCCTCTGGTCGGCACTTTCTCCTCGCTCCAAGAGAAGGCGTTTCGAGGGGTATCCATGGCCGACATTGATCCATCCTTACGGCCAGGACGCATTACCAAATTGGCCGAATGGGTTAAAAGTAAACCGCTACTCGTCAATGGCGAAGAATCTCGGTGGAGAATTCTCGGCAAGTATGACCTTGTTGCCGAGAACGAAGATGGCACTGTAGCTCTCATTGATTGCAAGGTCTCCGACAGTGCGCGAGATTCTGGCGAGTTTTACTCCCCCCAACTCGAAGCATATGCATACGCAATGGAAAAACCAGCGGCCGGAAAGGCTGCATCTGTTGCAACCATGGGGCTGCTCGTTTGGAATCCCAACACAGTGATTGGCACTGATTCGAATTCATATGCATTTGGCGTCTCTCAAAAATATGTGCCGGTCCCACGTGATCATCAGAAATTCGAATCGGTCATCACCGATTTCATCCATGTTCTTGAGGGACCACTTCCTGATTCTGGAGCGACCTGCACTACATGCAACTACCTAATAGAACGGCTCGCCCTAGAAGATTAATCCTCTTCTTCAATCTCCGCCTTCCGACGGGTGGCATATATGTCGACATACTCCTGCCCGGACAACTCTTGAATTTTTCTCATCAGGTCATCCGTAAGGTCGCGGAGCAATTTCAGATCCGACGGATCTCCCGTGTAGAAAATGGGTTCCCCAAAGACCATCTTTACCCGCATGATATTTGGAATGACCTTGCCGGTTGGCTGAATCTTTTCGGTATCAAACATCGCCACCGGAATTATTGGAGCGCCAGATTCCAGTGCGAGTCGGACAATGCCAGTACGTCCTTTGTAGAGACGTCCATCGGGTGAGCGGGTCCCTTCTGGATAAATGCCAAGACACTTGCCTTCCGACAGGAGTTCAAGGCCTGTTATGAGAGCGGCCTCGCTCCTTCTACCACCTGAGCGATCGACAGGCACTTGCCCGAGTGCGATAAAAGTTAATTTCTTGAGGAGCCCTTTTGCCCCAGGTGATGTGAAGTATTCACTCTTTGCCAAGAAGGTGACTTTGCGTGGAACGACAAGGGGCATGAAAATTGAATCGCTAAACGAAAGATGATTCGAAGCCATGATCACAGGTCCGTTTACAGGAACATTGCGAAGGCCAGTGACTTTTGGTCGGAACAGGAGCATGAGGAAGGGTGTAAGAAAAGCCCTCAAGAGCCCGTAAGGCAGATTGACCACCTAGTCCCCTTTCGAACCTCAGCACCAAATCCACCGGCACTTATTACTCAGGGCATATCCCCAGGGGACTAATTTAGTGGGTCTGAGCCCCCTATGACACTATGGGAAAGTGAGAATGAACCCACCGGGAGAGCCTATGGAGTTCATTGGTCGCGACGTGGGGGTTCTCATCCTGGATGGGACCACTCAATCCAGAGTAATGGCAATTACATTGGCACATGCCCTCTCTGATTCGGGGCTCAGCGTGGTAGCGCCAATGCTCAACGAAATCCCGCATGAGTGGAATGAATTGAATTTTGAACGATGGAAAGATTGGCTAGAGATTTCACATGAGGCACTTTTAGAGTTACAAGAGAAATGCGGGACCGTCTTCATCGTCGGCTTAGATGCCGCTAGCACCATAGCTCTCAGACTCGCCCAAGTCCACGGAGACGGAGTCGACGGACTCATCCTCCTGGAGCCCACTCTCCCGACAAACCACTTGCGTTTACGTAAAGTATGGAAAACGGTCGACCAGGGTCTCCCTCTCGTCGATCAACCAATTATCATGTTGTATTCGACACGAGCAGAACTTGATTACTCAGAAAATGCAATAACGATCTCCAACAATGTCTCCTCTCCGTTCATTCGAGAAGTGATACTTGAGAATTCACACGATGACATCTCGACGATAGTTGAGGAATCATCACTATTTATAAATGAAGTAACACATGGTTTTTGGCTAACCGACATCGCTACCGATGACGAAACTGAGCTCATTGAAGCGGAATTCGCATCAATCGTTGCTGGGCTCTCTCTCGACGAATCGACTCCCTCTAACTTTCTGGATGATCTCGATCGGCACATGCCAATTGAAGATGAAGAACATTTTGAAAATCCAGATCCAGTTCTTGAACCCATTAGGGATCCAACAAGAAGAAACGCAATCATCGCGATGATTCTTGGGCCCGTTTATGCTATTGCTGCTGCCATAACTGGGCTCAATCCATTTGGGATTGAGCCATGGCCCGGAATTCTCGCCTTCATTGGCGGATTGCTTTTTTTCTTTTACGGCCTCCAGGACAATTTTGATGACGATGACGGAGCGAAACTCTAGGTACTAAATTCTCGCCAAATCTGCGACACCGACTAAGCCAGCCTCATTACCCAATCGAGCCGCGATAATGCGAGGTGAAGGATGCTTACCCGCGAAGGGCATGTATCTCTCCACCGCCACACGCGTGGGCTCCAAGAGTATTTCGCCAGCATCAACGACACCCCCACCAATAATGACGCATGCGGGATCGAGCACCACGGATAATGATGCAATCCCGGCCCCTAGCCACTGTGCCGTTGTGTTAAATGCTGCCAGCGCCACCGCATCGCCGCGGCGAGCCGCTTCAGTAATGTGTTGTCCTGTCAAGCCCGCTACGGTTCCATCCCCGAGCGATAGTAAGTTGCGCGCCAACTCGGCAGACGCGCTAATCGCCTCGCGGGCATGGCGAAGAAGCGCATTTCCCGATGCATATTGTTCAAAGCATCCTCGGGCGCCACACCCGCAGAGGAGACCTTCAGGAACCACTCGAACGTGACCGAACTCGGCAGCAATACCGAAAGCCCCTCGATAGAGCTCTCCATGTACAACTAAGCCACCGCCGATACCCGTGCCGATTGTGAGCATCATGATGTGGTCTTCATCAACTCCCGCACCGAATCGCGCTTCGCCCCACGCGGCAGCATTTGCATCATTTTCTATAACAAGCGGCAGGCCGATGAGCGAACTCAATTCCGCGTCAAGGTTAACGCCATTCCAACCTGCGATATTTGGCGTAGCCAATATTGTCTTTCGATCAGATGAAACAAAACCCGCTGCAGAAATTCCTACACTTTCTACTCCGGCGAACTCTCGTAGGAGTTCAAGGGCCACATCGGCAATTGCCCGCGTGAGTTCTGCGCCGCCTTGCCGAGGAGTATCCCTTCGGGCGTGAGCAAGGACATTTCCAGACTCGTCAACAACTCCGCCCAGAACCTTGGTTCCGCCGACATCAATGCCTATTGAGTACGACACCTACTTCTCAGCATATGCTTTGAGTTGGGACAGAGCCATGTCAATTGTTGCCTTCTCTGCCTTGTGGCGCATCATCGCTGGAACAGGCATAGATAGCTCGACATGCAATTCATAGGTCACCAGGGTGGTCTCCTCGTCCTCGGCCCTGAGTACATAAGCCCCGTCCATGGCAGTGAGAAGATCCGCATCTGAGAGCGTGAAACTCAACGTGTTCGGCGCGCCACTCCAGTCGTAATCCAGAGTGGCTCGATCTTTGAGCATTCCAGCATCAATCTTGAGTAGGGCAGAACTCACCCGACCAGCGTCATCTCTGCCCAGAACTTCCACGGATTTAATCGCGGAGGTCCACGCCGGGTAATTAGCAATATCGAATAGAAGTTCCTGCACACGTGCCAGAGGGGCATCGATAGAAATGTTTCCGCTTGTTCTTTCAGCCATGTTCTTAGGCTACCCCCTCTCCCTTTACGCTCCGACTCGCGCTAGCGTAGGCGCCATGAATGAAGTGACCATACCTGCTCTAGTTCCGTCAGCCACTGCTGGAAACCTCACCAACCTCGTCGCCGAGCGAGCCTGGTTTGAGCCTGAACGGATCATGCTCTCCCGTCCACTTGGACAAGGGTGGCAGAGCGTGACTGCCCGAGAGTTCGAAGCCGAAGTAAGAGCTACGGCAAAGGGCCTCGTTGCTAGCGGAGTGAACATTGGTGATCGAGTCGCCATCATGGCGCGCACCCGATACGAATGGACCATTCTTGACTTTGCTATCTGGTTTGCAGGCGGATGCGTGGTTCCTATTTTTGAAACCTCATCGGCAGAACAGATTCAATGGATTCTCAGCGATTCTGGATGCGTAGCGATCATCGTCGAGACTCCCACTCACCGAGAATTGGTCGAATCGGTACTTCCCGCACATACGAAGAATGTATGGACCATCACTGAAGATGTGCTCCACATTCTAAGTGAGGTGGGAGTAAATATTTCTGATGAGGAAATTGACCGTCGTCGCAATGCTCTCGTACCTGACACCCTCGCGACTCTCATTTACACATCCGGTACGACAGGACGACCAAAAGGTGTTCAACTCACGCACGGAAATTTTCTATCTGAGTGCGGCAATGTTGTCCAAGCAGCTCCCGACCTATTCCTCAATCCAAACGGTTCGACGTTGCTCTTTCTCCCGGTTGCACACGTCTTCGGACGCATGGTCGAAATCGGATCCGTGAGTGCGGGTTTGCATATGGCGCATTGCGGCGATCCTGCCACCCGATTGGCAATTGACCTCGGAACATTTAAACCGACCTTCGTTCTGGCCGTTCCACGAATATTCGAAAAGATTTACAACGGCTCTGAAGCGCACGCTGAAGCTGGTGGCAAGGGTGCAATCTTCAGGAAAGCAGCAGCGGTAGCAATCGCATACAGCAGGGCGATGGATACCGGAAAAATTCCACTTCCTCTGCTTGTAAAACATAAACTCTTTGACAAGCTTGTTTTTTCAAAAATAAGAGCGGGTATGGGTGGCAGGGTTGAGGCAGCAATCTCAGGTGGCGCGCCTCTTGGTGAGCGGCTCGGTCACTTCTATCGCGGTGCCGGCATCCGCATTCTCGAAGGTTATGGACTAACCGAGACAACAGCTGGCGCAACACTTAACCTCACAACCCATCATCGTGTCGGCTCGGTTGGGCAACCAATTCCTGGAACGTCGATTCGCATCGATGATGATGGGGAGGTTCTCATCAAGGGTCCAATTGTGATGCGGGGTTATTGGCAGAATGAGGAAGCAAATAAGGAAGTATTCACACACGATGGTTGGTTCAAATCTGGAGACCTTGGTCGCCTTGACGATGAGGGGTTCTTGTACATCGTTGGTCGAAAGAAGGAGCTTATTGTTACTTCAGGCGGGAAAAACGTGGCACCTGCCGTGCTAGAAGACCGCCTCCGTGCCCATCCATTGGTAAGCCAGTGCGTGGTCGTTGGCGATAACAAGCCGTATATTGCCGCCCTTGTCACCCTCGATCTTGATGCACTTAAGCCATGGGTTGCAATTCATAAAAAAGAATGGACAAGCGTTGAAGAATTGGCAAAGGATCCAGACCTCATCGCGGTCATACAGACTGCGGTGGATGAGGCAAACAAGGCGGTAAGTCGAGCTGAGTCCATCCGCAAATTCACAATCTTGCCAACGGATTTCACAATAGCCGGCGGCCAACTCACGGCGAAACTCTCCATCAAGCGACATGTCGTCGCACAGGAGTTTGCCGCCGAAATCGAAGCGCTTTACGCGTAAATCCAATTAATGACGATCACGGAGCGGCACCGCATTGCTCTGGAGTTGCACGATGGAATCGTGCAGGATTTAGTCGGAATCGGCTATGCACTCGATATTCTCCTCGCCCAGGAAAATCCCAATACAGACGCACGCGTATCACTTCGCACCTTGCGATTTACTGTCACCGAGCTTGTGGAAAAGGTTCGGAGAGAGATCTATCTTTTGCGAGAAGAGAAGGATTTAGATCTTACTGACCGTTTGAGATCTGCTGCTGAACAAATATGCACAGGTCATGAGATTCACTTTTCGCTGGCTCACTTTCCCGCGGGCGCTACTTTGGATCGCGCAGAGCAAATCGAACGGATAGCAACCGAAGTGCTTCGCAATATCGCGGCCCACGCTCATGCAACCACGGTGTGGATTGAACTCATTTGCAAAGACGGTTTCGCCAATCTCTTCATTCGTGACGATGGCGTCGGAGGCCTGAAGGAGCGAGAAAATCACTACGGATTTTCCGGAGCTCGTGAGCGAGCAAGAAGTATCGAAGGCGACCTAGATTTTGAATCAACTTCTTCAGGCACTCAGATTCATCTACGAGTCCCTCTCTCTAATTTCCAGCATTGACACAATATGGAGAGTAAGCGCGCCACAGTCCTTCTTGTAGACGATCATCAAGTCGTCCGAGAAGGGTTACGTGTCGGCCTGGAAGGCGCCGATTTCGAAGTTGCAGGAGAGGCAGCATCCAAAAAAGAAGCCATCGCTCAGATTGCCCATAAGAATCCAGATGTCGTCGTTGTTGATTTGAATCTTCCCGATGGCAGCGGGCTTGAAGTCGTCTCATGGGCAAGAAAAATATCCAGCACTATTGGAATCGTGGTGCTCACGCTAAACGATGACGACAATCATCTTCTTGCTTCATTGCAGGCCGGAGCAAGTGCTTATGTGCTCAAGAGTTCTCCGCTCTCAGAGGTGATCAGTGCCGTAATGCATGCATTCTCAAATCCCCTCGCCTTTTCCGCCAAAGGATTGGGCTCTGCAATTGCCCATAAGGGTGAGACCTTTGGATTGACTTCGAGGGAATTAGAAGTTCTTGCCCTATTGCCAAAAAGTCGGAAATCTTCGCAGATCGCCAGCGAATTATTTGTAAGTGAAGCTACAGTCAAGACGCACCTGTCTTCGATTTACAGAAAACTCGGTGCTTCTACTCGAACGGAAGCGGTCGTGACAGCGATCAGACATGGGCTAATCCTCTAGAGATTCAATATCTCTGCAAAACGCTGTGACCAGAATTTCCACGACCATTGCGCGAGCACCCACTCGCGCCCGTTTTTTCCCATCTCCTTTCGCAACTCTTCATTTGAAAGCAAATCGATAATCACCTGAGAAATCTCCGCAACATTGTTCCCATCGACAACGAGCCCTGTTTTTCCTTCAACTAAGGCATCCGGCGCACCACCAGAGGAACCGGCAACCACTGGTATCCCACATGAACTTGCTTCTAAGTAAACAATTCCCAACCCCTCTACCTCGAGTCCGGCAAACCGCGAACGACTAGGCATGGCAAATAAATCCCCTACACCAAAGTACTTTGGAAGATCGGCGTAGCGAACTCGTCCGACGAAAGTGACAGCTTCTGCTAGACCTTCCTTGCGGACTAGATTCTTTAGATACTTCTCGTACGAGCCTTGCCCCACAAACAAAAGGTGAACACTTGGTATCGCTTTGCGAATGGTAGGTAGCGCTTCTATTAAGCGATCCTGACCTTTACGCTTCACGAGTCTGCCGACACTGACTATGACTTTCTTTCCTTCTACATTGAGTTCGGCACGAAGCGAGCTCTCCGCACGTTCGGGAGAAAAGTGTTCGATATCAATGCCGGGGGCAAGCCGGACCATGGCCGAGCGGGCTCGTTGTGAGAGAGCTTTTGAGATCTCACGTTTTGTAAATTCGCCCAGGTATGTCAAGGCATCAACCGAAGCGCCGATCTGACGCATGGCAAGAGAGAACGGAAAAACCTTTGCCCACCACACTTCGTGCCCGTGGCTAATAGCGACGATTCGCTTCACTCCCGTGCGTCGAAGTCCCTTGGTAAGAAGACCAAGCGGCGCGGCCGCCCCGAAGCAGACAATTTCGGCCCTGGTTCTGTTCGCGACCTTTCGAACGGCGCTAGATACCCGCGGAGTGGGTAGAAGCACTCGGGCCCGGTCGCGAATGACTTCAACACCATAATCTTCCTGCCAAGATCGGTCGTACTCAACCGTGTCAGATTGACGTGAGGTATAAACAATCACAGAGTTCTTCGGAAGATTCTCAATTAAGCCCATAATGAATGATTCAATTCCTCCAGCACGTGGCCCAAAGTCGTTTGTGATGAAAAGAATCTTTTTCATTTAAAAACGTCGTGCCGCAACTAGCCGAAGTCTTCCGAAATAGGAACCAAAAGCCTCAACGCGTACACGCGCTCCAGTGTGCGGTGCGTCAACCATTTTTCCGCCTCCGATATACATCCCGTTATGCGAAATTGGGCTTCCGAAGAAGACGAGATCCCCGGGTCGGAGTTGATTGAGCGGAACTCGCCTTCCATAACCCGACTGTGCAGCTGCCGAGTGCGGAAGAGAGACGCCTGCGGCTCGGTAGGCGCGCATGGTCAATCCTGAGCAATCCCAATAGACCATTCCTGCCGCACCAAAAACATATCGATCTCCGATCTGCTTCAAAGCAAACTTGATTGCGATCCCTGCCCGACCCGATACCCGCTTTGTAGTTTTGGCGAAAGCCAATGAGGACTTCTGTTCTCGAGCATTGCGCTTTTGAGTAAGTTTTGCCAGACGTATACGGTCGCTCTTTTTTAATTTCGCGAGAACTCTCTCAACATCCTTTAATTTTGATTGGGCAAGGGCTGACTGAGCAACCCAACGTGCCTGCGTTGCACGGACAAGGGCCATTTTGTCGTTGACGGTAATTTTTGTGGCATTGAGACGTTGCTGGGCGGCGGCAAATTTATGAAGTTGAAGAGCCTTTCGCCTGGTGATGGAATCCAGCGACCCGGCCGCAGAAAGGTAGAGCGTTGGATTTGAAGAGAAGAGAAGTTCGAGACCTTGGCTTAGCCCGCCAGCCTTGTACTCCTCAACAGCTATCACGCCCAAACTCTTTCGAAGTTGACCCACTGTTTCACCTTGAAGAGCTGCCTGCTTCTTTATTCCAGTTAGGGTCCGCGTCAGTTGGTCCAATTGAACCTTGGCGCTCTGAGCACCTTCAGCGGAGGCAGCGGCATCCTCCTGTAACGCAGTCACTTGCCTCTGCACCGATGAGAGGGATTGAGCCGCTTGGGCCGGTTCGAGGCCTAGGCCGAGCGGTAAAACTGCCAGAGCGAGGGCCACCCTAGCCGCCTTGAGAAAACTCATCAGGTCAGGCTAACGGGGTGCCGGAGCCGACTCAACCTCAGAAAAGGCGCCAAACCTGCGAATTAGCCTTGAACCACTCTCAGGAAGCGCATGGGACGGACAATTCCGCGCGAAGAGAGGAGTTCGATGGCCTCCGCGGTTGCCTGACTCACCTCGGGCAGATCCGCCCCAGGGGTTGCCAGCAGGGTGGAAACCACGCAATCAGAGCAGGCAATATCGCGCATGATGCAGGTATCGCAATTAATCAACATAATTGAAAGATAGCGATTGCCACTGACATTACGTGTGGGATGGGCCAGTTAATGTTGGGGCCATGAGCGTTCACGCAACTTTGGTGATGGGCACCGATGGTTCGACTTCATTCCTGGGCAATTCAGATGGTGTGACATCCCCCGAGGATCGCGCTCAGTTCTTGGCCACCCGGCGACAGAGTGATGTCATCATTGTTGGTGGCAACACAGCGCGTCACGATAGATATCTGCGCACGCCAGTGCCCCTTGTCGTCCTCTCTCGCTCTTACCCTGAAATCCTTGGAACGAACCCCAGAGCACTTTGGTGGAATCTCTCTCCTTCCGAAGCGGTTAGAAAAGCGGAGAAGGAGTTTGGACCCGCTATCTTCATTGAAGGGGGCGTTTCAATGATCGAAGAGTTACTCTCTCTGGGCTTGATATCGCAATTGAATCTGAGCGTGACTCCGATGTCGGGTGGCGAAAATCGCGCTGACCTCACGCAACTTCTCGGATACTTCAACGTGGTGGCTCAAAAAGTCCAAAATGGCACGAGCTTCTATTCCTGCACGGAACCGATCGCATCTACTACGTAGCGGAGATGATCACGACGCCCGCAACAGCCAGAACAATCCCTGCATACTGAATCCGATGTAATCTTTCATGCAAAATCTTAAACGCGAGAACTGCAGTCATGATCGGAAATAGAGAACCTAAAACCATAACAATGGAGACTAAACCTTTCGTCGATGCAACCCCAAGTAGAACATTGGCCAAGAAATCTGCCGCACCAATGTAAATCAACCGGGGAAGATCGCTCTTAGCGAATCCCCCTATAGTTCGGTACTTTGCAGCAAGTCCGATCGAGATAAAAAGTGTTGTTATGCGCATCATGACCATAGTCATGAGGGCACTTGAAACCGAACCACGTGCCATAAAAGAGAGTGCCGTGCCAAATCCAACGGCTGCGCTAATGGCAAGAAGGACCGGTCGAAGGGGAAGTCCCTGCGAAATTTCCGGCCCACTCGCGCAGAACGCCCCAACGAGAGCAATCGCAATTCCTATCCCCGTGCTTGCGGGAATATGTTCTCCACTTATCAGAGCGACCGTCACTGGAATAATTGCACAGAGCGAACTTATTGGTGAAACAACTCCCATTCTTCCTGTTGCCAACCCTGCATAGAGGGCCACGAGCCCAAGATAGCCAGTTACTCCAGCGATAACAGCCGGAAAGAAATAACCATGGGCTCCAAAGGCAGGAGCGCGCCACTGGCCAGTAATAAGAACAATTCCGATGCCCACGATGAGTCCTAAAGCTTGCGATGCTCCCGTGACAGCTATGGCAGGAAATTTCTTTGCCATTCTGCCGCCTTCAAAATCGGCGCTGCCCCAGAGGACACTGGAGAAAAGTGCAAGAAGTAGGGCCACGTGGGCTAGATTACCGCCCCGCCTCCCACCTTTCTGCGTTAATTTTCCTTACATTGAGGTAGTGGATTCGCGAGATTTTGAGGCCGTCGTAAAGACATTGCGTTCATTTACTCCACGTGCAGAAATAGTTCTTGAAGAAGTTCCAGCACCACAAAAATTGGCAACGCATGCATTTGCTTTCTCTGCCGATGTCAGCAACGGCTTTTCGGGTGATGAAGAAGATGAGATTGCGTCCGGTCGCTTCGTGCTCCTGCACGAGCCAGGCGGGCAAGATGCTTGGGAGGGTGAATACCGATGCGTGACCTATGTCCGCGCTGATGTAGACATGATGATGCAGGAAGACCCTCTTCTTCCAGAAGTAGGCTGGAATTGGTTACTTGAATCTCTCACCCTTGCGGGTTGCCAGTATGTTGCAGCCAGCGGAACTGTGACACGAGTGGCGAGTTCGTCTTTCGGAAAATTGTCACTTCGAAGTGACGAAGCCGAAATCGAGATCCGTGCATCATGGACACCGGTGCTCGCCAAAAGTGAAGAGATCGGAACTCACATTGATGGCTGGTGCACACTCCTTGCTGAGGTCGCAGGACTCACTCCAATCCCCGAGGGTATCTCCGTTATCAAACCGCCTACTCGTGGATCCCGCTAATTGATGACATCTCCGGAAAACGAAGAAGTAGCAATTCCACTTCTTGTGCCCGCCGATGGGACACCTCCTGCAATAACCACCGAGTCCGAACTCGAACGCACTATTGCCACTCTGGCGACAGGTTCGGGACCGTTCGCTATTGATGCTGAACGAGCATCCGGATACAAATACAGTTCTCGCGCCTATCTCATTCAGATAAAGCGAACCGACGGTGGGTTGCATCTGATCGATCCAATCCCGTTTCAATCACAGGGACCAGAAAATGTGCATCCACTTTTTGACGCGCTCAACGAGCTCATCAATAGCGACGAAGTGATTCTGCACGCGAGCACGCAAGACCTGCCGTGTCTACGAGAAGTTGGACTTATCCCTTCAAAAATATTTGACACAGAATTGGGGGGGCGGATCGCAGGACTTCCACGTGTTGGACTGGGCGCTCTCGTCCAGAGTCTGCTTGGAATATCACTGGCAAAAGAACACAGTTCAGTGGATTGGTCTACTAGGCCGTTGCCTCAGGATTGGCTCAATTACGCCGCCTTAGATGTGGAGTTGCTCATTGAACTGCGCGCATCGGTAGGCGAGATTTTGCGAGCGCAAGGGAAATCGGAGTGGGCAGATCAAGAGTTTGCCGCCATCCTGAATGCACGGATGCCCGAGCCCAGGAAGGACCCTTGGCGAAGAGCTTCCGGAATTCACAAGATTAAGGATCGAGCACGATTGGCAATTATTAAATCAATCTGGCACGAACGAGACACGCTTGCACGCCACTTGGACATTGCTCCTGGAAAGTTGCTCTCCGATGCAGCCTTGATTGAACTATCTGTGCGTATCCCCCAGGATCGGAAGGAGATGGAGAAGGCTCTGCGACCCCTTGGCGCGCGGGCGCGGTGGTTTGAACATGCACCCAACTGGCTGCGCGCAATAGAAGCAGGTAGGGCAACCCCGGAAAGTCACTGGCCACCGGTGAGAATCGAGACTGATTCCATGCCACCGGTTAAAATCTGGCGAGAGAGGTTTCCCAATAAATTTGCGCCCTTGTCGCATGCGCGTGCCAACATCGAGAAGGAGGCGCAGGCGCTCTCCATTCCACCCGAAAATCTCATCTCCCCTGATCTCGTCCGTCGCATCTGCTGGTCGCCACCAGAGAGTTCCACGACGTCCCTTCACACAGAACGGGTCAGGGACGCTCTGCTGGAGCGTGGAGCCCGCCCCTGGCAGGTTTCGATCGTCGCTCCGCTCCTGGCACACGCCCTGCTTGAACGTGAACCGGTTCCACAGCCCGAACCAATCGCCGAAAACGCTGAAACCTCCGATACCTAGGCAGTGAGATTAATTACGCAACACTTGAGTTGCGTAATTCGACATTGAGCGTTAAATTGCTCGCATGTTGAGTACTTTTATAATTGCACTGCGCGAGGGCCTTGAAGCTGCCCTCATCGTCGGCATCCTCCTGGCCTACGTGGTCAAAACTAATAGATCTCACCTTCGCACTCCCCTCTGGATCGGTGTCTTCGTCGCCATTGTGCTGAGTCTGGGGTTGGGCGCAATCCTGAGCTTTACTTCCAGCGAACTCAAGCCGGGTGCCGAAGAAGCATTTGCTGGAATCCTCTCCGTGGTCGCCGTGGCATTAGTGACCTGGATGGTTTTCTGGATGAAGCGCACCGCCCGAAATCTCAAGCGTGAACTTGAAAGGAAAGTCGATAGCGCAGTCACTATGGGCTCTCTCGCGATGGCAATCACTGCATTTGTCGCTGTCGGCCGTGAAGGAATTGAAACCTCCCTCTTTATCTATACTAATTTCACGACAGTGAATTCTTCTTTTGGCCCTTCAGCGGGATTAGTTCTGGGACTTGCCGCAGCGATTGGCATCGGATATTTGATGTACAGACAGACCGTTCACTTTGACTTGAATCAATTCTTCAGAATTACTGGCATCGCATTGATTGTTGTTGCTGCAGGCGTTCTCGCCCACGGAATTGGGGATCTTCAAGAGACCGGATGGCTGCCTGGATTGGATTCTGTTGCATGGAATATCGATTCGTGGTTAAACCCCGATTCCTTCATTGCCAGTATTCTTTCGGGTTCGATTGGATTCTCGACCACCACCACCTGGCTTCAGGTAGGTGTCTGGTTCCTCTACCTCGTCACCATTCTGTCAACCTACCTCGCACCGTCATTCTCAAAGACACTCTCAAGGAGAGCTTCCAAAAATAGTTCAGAAAAATAGAGGCAGGCGCAATAGTCTCCCAATAGTCTGGCTAGATGCAGTGAGAAAAGTCGTGGGTACCGTTTTTACCTACTCACGAGTAACCTTCTATCACCGTGATTCTGAGCCAGCCTGAGTAGAGGGAATGCTTATGTCGAAATCAGTCGTCCTTGTTGATGCAGTTCGAACCCCTTTTGGAAAGGCTGGGAGCCTTTACGCTGGAACTCGTGCCGATGATCTGATGGTCCGAGTGCTTCGCGGACTGCTCGAGCGAAATCCGAAAGTCTCTCCCGACCAGATTGACGATGTTGCCATCGCTGCAGCGACACAAACCGGCGACCAGGGAATGAATATTGGTCGTAGCGTTTCTTTACTGGCAGGACTTCCCAATACTGTTCCGGGTTATTCCGTTGATCGTTGGTGTGCAGGTGCGATGACGGCCGTCACCACAATCTCGGGAGCGATCGGCATTGGGGCTTATGACATTGCAATTGCCGGTGGCGTCGAACACATGGGAAATCACCCAATTGGGGAATTAATGGACCCCAATCCGCGCTACCTCGCTGAGAAAATCGTTGACAGCGATGCTCTCGCAATGGGTAACACCGCCGAGCGGTTACATGACAGATTTCCTCACCTCACCCGCGAGCGTGCAGATAGATATTCGTTGAATTCACAGTTGAAAACTGCGAAGGCTTATGAAGCAGGCAAGATCCAGCGCGATCTCATACCGATGGCAGTTCGCAGTGCCGAACTAGGTTGGGGTATTGCAACAGTGGATGAACCTCCCCGCCCCGGCACAACTCTCGAAGTGCTGGCAGGTTTGAAAACTCCTTTCCGCCCAGCGGGTCGAGTCACAGCGGGAAATGCTGCAGGTCTCAATGACGGAGCAACGGCAGCAATTTTGGCGAGTGAAGAGAAGGCGATCGAATTAGGTCTCACTATCAAAGCGCGGTTGGTTACTTTTGCCTTCGCAGGGGTAGAACCTGAAATCATGGGTTACGGACCAATTCCATCGACGAAGAAGGCCTTATCAAAAGCCGGATTGAACATTTCAGATATCGGACTCTTTGAAATCAATGAAGCATTCGCTATCCAAGTTCTCTCTTTCCTTGACCACTTCGGTATTGCAGATGATGACGCTCGGGTGAATCCGTATGGCGGAGCAATTGCGGTCGGACATCCCCTCGCATCATCGGGAGTGCGGCTCATGCTCAACCTGGCGCGCGGATTCGAAGAGCACCCCGAGGTTCGCTATGGAATCACGACCATGTGCATCGGATTGGGAATGGGTGGCACGGTCATCTGGGAGAACCCACACTGGAATGGAGCCAAATAAAATGACGGACCTACACGTTCCCGCTGGCGCACCAGATGAAGTTGTCACACAGGCATTTGTCCGCAATGTAGACCTGGCTGCCTTTGGATTCAAAGGCACTCTCGCTCTCATTACGATTGACAACGGAGAAGACTTCAATCGCCCAAATACTTTTGGCGTCCAATCACTTCTCGCCCTCGATGCCGCGATCTCTGAGGCCGTCTCGCGTAAACCTGATGCGATAGCTGTTACTGGAAAACCATTCATCTTTGCCGCGGGTGCAGATTTGCGCGGGCTGGGATCTATCAGCGAACGTTCACAGTCTCTCGGGATTGGCAAACTCGGTCACGATGTTTTCCGCCGGCTCGGAGAGTGTGGGATTCCAACTTTTGGTTTTATCAACGGTCTTGCACTCGGTGGTGGACTCGAACTCGGACTTCACTGCACCTATCGAACTCTGGCAACTACGGCGATGACCGGGCTGCCGGAGGTATTTCTCGGGCTTGTACCAGGATGGGGCGGCGCAACATTGCTTCCCAAGCTCATCGGGCCAGAACGTGCAGTGCAAGTCATCATTCTCAATGCACTCAATAACAACACCATGTTGAAAGCGAAAGATGCTCTCGCCCTGGGCGTTGTCGATGCGGTGTACGAACCTGCTGACTACCTCGAGCACTCTGTCGGTTTTGTTGCCGACATATTGAGCGCGAAGAAGAAGATTGAAAGGGTCGACTACACCCAAGATCCTAATTGGGAGAAGGCGATTGCAACGGGGCAAGCTGCTGCGCTCAAGAAGTACGGCGGCGCTGAAATTGATGCGCCACAACGTGCTCTTCAACTCATCGCGGGTGCTCGCACTGCAACGCGCAGCGAAGGTTTTGATGCCGAAGATCAAGCACTTGCTGATCTAACAATGAGCGATGCCCTCCGTGCATCCCTATACGCCTTCAATCTCATTCAGAAGAAACGGAAGAAAGTGGAAGGCGCACCGAAGGCCGCACTTGCACGAAAGGTTGCAAAAGTCGGTGTCGTTGGCGCTGGCCTTATGGCATCCCAACTTGCTTTGATCATGGTTCGTAATCTGAAATGCCCGGTGGTGATGACTGATCTGGATCAGGCCCGTGTGGATAAGGGTGTGGCTTGGGTCCATTCAGAGATCAATAAAATGGTGGAGAAGAAGCGACTGTCTGAAGAGTCGGCACGTCGATTGATCTCTCTCGTATCGGGATCGGTGGATCAAAGTGCCTTTGCTAGCGCAGACTTCGTCATCGAAGCCATCTTCGAAGAGCTTGCCCTCAAGCAAGAACTCTTTAAGAAGTTAGAGAAGATTGTTTCGCCTGAGTGCGTACTCGCTACCAACACCTCATCTCTCAGCGTTGAAGCAATGACGCAGGGGCTGGAGCATCCAGAGAGAGTCATCGGATTCCACTTCTTCAATCCAGTTGCCGTCATGCCGCTGCTTGAGATCGCGCGAACCAACACGACTGATGATGCCACAACGGCGACGGCGGTCAACATTGGCAAAGAACTAAAGAAGACTATGGTCATCACCAAGGACTCCCCTGGCTTTGTAGTCAATCGACTCCTGATTCGCTTCATGGGCGAGATCACTGATGCAATAGACGAGGGAACACCAGTAGAGATCGCAGACAATTCAATGCGCGGTATCGGCTTCCCAATGACCCCCTTTGAGTTGCTCGGACTCGTTGGTCCAGGTGTTGCACTCCATGTGACCGAGATACTGAATAAGAATCTTGGACCTCGCTACCGAATCTCACCAACTATGGAGCGCCTGGTGAAAGAAGGAGTGAGGAACTTCTACGTAAAGGGCGCGGACGGAAAGAATCATCCAAATCCTGACGCGCTCGCACTCATTGAGAAGGGCGATAAGCCTTCGACTTCTGAGCAGGTGCGAATGCGCGCTCTCAATGCACTCGCGGAAGAGGCCCGCATGATGCTCGATGAAGGTGTCGTCTCGAGCCCTGCTGAGATAGATCTCTGCATGCTCCTTGGCGCTGGATGGCCACTCACTCTTGGTGGAATTTTGCCGTATTTGGACCGCGTCGGTGTCAGCGAATCGGTTTGTGGATCTCGCTTTCATGCTCCTGGGATTGCATCTCTACCTTAAAGAAATTGTTCTCTAAGGGAACTGTGCCACTCCACGATCGAACGTGAAATATCCTGCACGGTAATACCCAGATCATGCAATATTTCGGCGCGCTTTGAATGCTCAATAAATTCGAGAGGCACGCCGACTGAGTGAATTGGAATTGCGCTCTGCGCATCGCGGAACATCTCAGAGAGTGAACTTGCAATTCCCCCATGCCGTATTCCATCTTCAATAACCACAACTCGCGAATACTTCTGCGCAATTTCAAGCAACGAAGGTGAAAGTGGCTTCACCCAACGTGGGTCAATAACAGTAATCCCCACGCCCTCTCGCTGCGCCTGCGCAGCCACTTCTAGGGCGAGATGCGCAAATGCTCCTACGCTGATGAGTAGGACATCATCACTCTCGCCGCGATAGAGGAAATCAATCCCGTCAACACGTTCGATGGTCCCAATATCTTGCGGCAGAGCGCCTTTGGGAAAGCGAATAAGGGTTGGGGCATCGTCGATGTCGAGCGCTTCGCTTAGACTCTCCTTTAAGCGAGTTCCATCACGGGGTGCAGCCACCTGCAGGGTGGGAATTATCCCAGTGAGTGCAAGATCCCAAATTCCGTGGTGGGAAGGTCCATCATCACCAGTAATGCCAGCTCGATCAAGTACGAGAGTGACGCCGGCGTGGTGCAGAGAGACATCAAGGAGAAGTTGATCGAAAGCCCGGTTGAGGAATGTGGAATAGAGAGCGATGACCGGGTGCATTCCCGTGAAAGCAAGACCAGCCGCACTTGTGAGCGCATGCTGTTCGGCGATTCCAACATCGACAGTTCGCTCAGGGAATCGGCGTTGAAATTCATCAAGCCCAGTAGGGCCAAGCATTGCTGCGGTGATCGCAACAATCTCTTTCCGCTCCTGCCCGATATCCGCAATTTCTTTCGAGAATACATTTGTCCAACTAATACTGCTTTTGGCAAGTGGTTGGCCGGTCTCTGGATCAAGGATGCCAATGGCATGGAACTTCTCGGCTTCATCGGCAATGGCGGGTGAATAGCCATGACCCTTCTTGGTTAGTGCATGCACAATTACCGGTGCGCCAAAGTGTTTCGCTTTCTCCAGGGCGCTTTCCATAGCTGCAATGTCATGACCGTCAATCGGGCCTATGTATTTCAGACCGAGATCCTCAAACATTCCCTGCGGGGCAACAATGTCTTTGATTCCCTTCTTAATGCCGTGCAAAGTCTCATAAATTGGATTGCCGACCACGGGTGTGCGTTGCAGGAATTCTTTACCCCAATCCAAGAACTTCTCGTAACCACGCGTCATTCGAAGAGTTGCGAGGTGGGTTGCAAGTCCGCCGATGGTCGGCGAGTAAGAACGTTCGTTATCATTAACGACAATCACAAGTCTCTGATCTTTGGATGTCGCTATGTTATTTAGCGCCTCCCAGGCCATTCCGCCGGTAAGAGCCCCATCGCCCACGACAACGACGACGCTTCGATCATCCTTGCCTTGGAGCGCAAAACCGCGAGATATTCCGTCACCCCATGAGAGCGAAGTGGAGGCATGTGAATTTTCAATAACATCATGTGTGCTCTCCGCGCGAGATGGGTAGCCGGCTAGTCCACCCCTTTGCCGCAGCAGATCAAAACCCGACGCACGGCCCGTCAGAATCTTATGAACATAACTCTGATGCCCGGTATCAAAGAGAATGACATCTTTAGGCGATTGAAAAACCCGATGAATTGCCAGGGTGAGTTCGACAACTCCGAGGTTGGGACCTAAATGCCCACCGCTTTTAGTCACTTTCTCGACGAGAAAGGCGCGGATCTCCTCTGCAAGAGCAGACATTTCCTCGGTCGAGAGGGATGCCAGGTCTTGCGGAGAGTTGAGGGAGTCAATCACCGCCCTAGTCTAGGTCGGTGATTGCGATTCTCAATCCGAAATGAGCGAACGCAAGACGTATTGCATGATTCCACCGTGGCGATAGTAGTCCGCTTCACCAGGCGTATCGATGCGAACCTTAGCGCCAAAGCTCTTGCCATTGGCGGTGACGGTCACTTCCTTTGGAACTCCCCCAGTATTGAGGGCTGCGATACCCGAGATAGCGAAGATTTCTGTTCCATCAAGACCAAGTGACTTGGCCGTCTCTCCCTCTTTGAATTGGAGAGGAAGAACGCCCATTCCGATCAAGTTGGATCGGTGAATTCGCTCAAACGATTCGGCAATCACGGCACGGACTCCCAATAGCGCTGTTCCCTTTGCTGCCCAGTCTCTTGATGATCCAGATCCATATTCTTTGCCGGCCAGGATTACGAGTGGAATTCCGGCTGCCTTATAAGCAACAGAGGCATCATAGATGGTGCTCTGATCGCCATTGTTTAGGAAGTTACGGGTGAACCCACCTTCGACTCCGTCAAGGAGTAAATTCTTCAATCGAATATTTGCGAATGTTCCGCGGATCATGACTTCATGATTTCCACGACGCGAGCCGTATGAGTTGAAATCCTTTCGGTCCACACCGTGCTCGATGAGATATGTACCAGCTGGAGAATCCGCTCGAATATTTCCTGCAGGAGAAATATGGTCAGTAGTAACTGAATCCCCAAGCACTGCAAGAACGCGGGCATGTGAAATATCCGCAATTGGATTTGGTTGTGCAGGCATGCCGTCGAAATAAGGGGGTTTTCGAACATAGGTCGAATCAGCATCCCATGCGAAAGTCTTTCCCGTTGGCGTATCCAGTGACTTCCATCGGAAGTCACCATCAAAAACGCTGGCATAGTCTTTGGTGAACATCGCAGATGAGATCGAATTTCCAATAACAGTGGCGATCTCCTCTGATGTTGGCCAGATGTCCTTGAGGAAAACGGGATTGCCATCTCTATCATCACCAAGAGAATCAGTTTCAAAGTCGTGGTCCATCGTGCCCGCGATCGCGTAAGCAACCACCAGAGGTGGCGAAGCAAGATAATTCATTTTTACATCTGGGCTAATGCGTCCTTCAAAGTTTCTATTTCCAGAGAGCACCGCCGTGACAGCTAAGTCGTGCTCATTGATGGCCTTGCTAATCTCAACAGGCAGTGGGCCGGAGTTGCCGATACACGTCACGCATCCGTATCCGACGAGGTTGAAACCGAGTTTCTCCATGTACTGGGTCAGATCTGCTCTGTCGTAATAGTCGGTAACAACCTTGGATCCAGGTGCCAGAGTCGTCTTCACCCATGGCTTGGATGTAAGCCCCTTTTCAACCGCCTTCTTCGCAAGGAGTGCAGCGCCAATCATCACTGAAGGATTGGAGGTATTTGTGCAGGAAGTAATTGACGCAATGGCAACATAACCGTTCTTGATGGTAGTCGCCTTGCCATTGACATGAATGTCTACTGCCTTCTTCTCTGTCTTTTCAGATAGATAAGAAGGAAGAATATTTTCGAATGCATCCTTGGACCTCGAAAGAGAAATGCGATCCTGTGGTCGCTTAGGTCCCGCGATGGAAGGCACCACCGTCGAAAGATCCAACTCAATGTGTTCTGAGAATCGCGGCGAAAGGGACGGATCGTGCCAGAGACCCTGCTGCTTTGCATACTGCTCAACCAGGGCGACCTGTTCGGTCGAACGACCGGTGAGTGTGAGATAGCGAAGAGTCTCCTCGTCGATGGGGAAAATCGCGCACGTAGATCCATATTCAGGACTCATATTTCCGATGGTGGCTCTGTTGGCCATTGGTACCGAGACGACGCCTGGGCCGTAGAACTCAACAAACTTTCCGACTACTCCGTGCTTGCGGAGCATTTCGGTAATGGTGAGAGCCAAGTCGGTCGCAGTCGTTCCGATCGGTAACTGCCCATTCAATTTGAATCCGACAACTCGAGGAATCAGCATCGAAACCGGCTGTCCTAGAAGGGCTGCTTCCGCTTCAATTCCGCCAACACCCCAACCAAGCACGCCCAGGCCATTCACCATGGTCGTGTGCGAATCTGTGCCGACGACAGTATCTGGATAAGCCTGCAAAACTCCGCCCACATTTCGTGTCATGACAACTCGTGCGAGGTATTCAATATTTACTTGGTGGACAATTCCCGTCCCCGGTGGAACAACTTTGAATTCGTCAAATGCTCCCTGACCCCATCGAAGGAAGCGATAACGCTCGCGGTTTCGCTCGTATTCAATATCTGTGTTTTTTTCGAAAGAATCCTTAGTTCCAAAGACATCCGCAATAACGGAGTGGTCTATCACCAGTTCTGCGGGCGCCAAAGGATTTACTTTCGCAGGGTCTCCACCCAGATCGACGAGCGCTTCACGCATGGTCGCAAGATCGACGATGCATGGAACACCGGTGAAGTCCTGCATAACAACTCGCGCAGGAGTGAATTGAATTTCAGTATCAGGTTCGACGGATGGATCCCAGGTGGCCAGCGCCTCAATCTGCTGCGCGGTGATGTTTGCCCCATCTTCGGTCCGGAGCAGGTTTTCCAGAAGGATCTTCAAACTAAAGGGCAGGCTCGCTGCTCCCGCTATCTCGGAAATATTGAATATTTCGTAACTCTGACCCAATACCTCGAGTTGGCCCTTGGAATTAAATGAATTCTTGCTCATATCCCACCTCGCTCATTTATCT
>JBAZYI010000024.1:0-21126 GCA_041659345.1 Candidatus Nanopelagicaceae bacterium
TGGGTGGGGAGCGTAAATTCCACGTGACGTCAGAGAGATGTGCGGAGCCTATTCATTAATTCCGGAAGGTCGACGAAGGCAAATCGAATTGCTACGTCGCTGTACCCATACGGTAAAACGAGCGTTTGTCCGTGGATCAAAGCACCGCAGGAGTAAACAACATTTGGCGTGTATCCATCTCGTTCATCAACATCCGCAGTAATAAGTGGTTGACTCAGGGTACCGAGCACAATAGTTGGATCAAGCAAATCGAGTAGAACCACACCGATACCGTACTCACGCATTGGCCCCACGCCGTGAGTAATCACTAGCCAACCTTCAGGGGTTTCGATTGGCGATCCACAGTTGCCAAGTTGGATAAACTCCCACGGCTGTTCAGGTATGCAGATTTCAGTGGCGTCACCCCAGGTCTTGGTGTCTGGTGAAGTCGCAACGCTTATGCTCTCTCGATCCCATCGCGAAAGTGCAAGATACTTCCCATTTACTTGCCGAGGGAAAAGAGCCATTCCTTTGTTTTTCGCGGCGGGACCGATTAGACGAGTGATGTCGAAAGTTTGGAAATCCGAAGTTTGAATTAAGTGAGGCTTTACTCGAGAGCCATCGTATGCGGTGTAGGTTCCGTAGTAAGACACATTTCCATTTTCTTCAATAAATGGAGTGAAGCGCGCATCCTCCATCCCATGGGATTCATCCATGGAGGTAGGGAAAAGGACGCGTTCTGAAATTGGACGATCGTACGGAAAATTCACACGATAACTACATGCGAAGATTGACCTCATATCCTTAACAATCTCTCGGGCACTTCCTTGAGTCAATTCATCCTTCTCCACGACAGCAATGGCGCTGTCTAAGTGGCTCGCATCAAAAGTATCCGGGAGCAGGTCAAAAACCACATTTGCTCGTGTCACATCGCTGATTTCTTCAAGAGAGGCGCGGAGGAATTCGCACGTCATAGTCGTGTGGACAGTGGTGCCCGTGACGAGTTGTCTTCCCGGTTCGTCAAGTCGGACTTCGGTGGCGTTGAGTATTCCAGTGCGAAATTCGATCGATGAAATGTGACCCTCTCCCACAGCCCGAGCGCTCATAATAAATCGCAGTTCGCCTGGCTGGAGTCCCGTTTGATCGGGGTGGGCGCAAATGGAGGGATTAAATAGCGCGGCGCCTTCAATTGAATACTCCTTGGTGAAATACGCGCCGATTAACTCCCGTCTTTCCACGGAGACATCCACTGCCCTCGGAAGCCTGTGCCCAACGTGTCCGAAATTCTCGGCGAGTGTGGCACGAATGTCATGATGCCGATCACCGAAGCGTCCAATGGTCTCGGCGAGAGTAGTAGCTACTTCTTCGTCGGTCATGCCCATAATGCGCTCGATAACTCCGTCGGCTCGGGAAATTTCGTCATCCGTAATTTCTTGTCCAGGCAAATATAACCGTGCAATAACTCGACGCGAGTCCCCCTTAATTTCAGGTGCAACTCGTCGAAGTAATTCGGTCTCTACAATCATGAGCATGCGCCTCTCGTTACTTCCACCTTACTGCGTAGGTGAGTCGAGTTCTCAGTGATTGGCTGTGAAAGGGAGTGTTGCACGCTCATGATCCTGTGTAACTCCTGCGAGTTATCGTTGCACGCTTAATCGAAATAGGCAGAACGAAGATTGCGGGTCTAGTATCAAAAAGTTACCGAATGCACGGAATTATCTGAACCGCGGCATTCTGGCAGGTGACTCTAACCTCTGAAAGGCGCCTGATGTGAGTATCCGATTCGGTTTCGTCAGTACATACCCACCGACGCACTGTGGAATTGCAACCTTTAGCAACTCACTTATGAGTGCAATACGTGGTCTGGGACGACACACAACCTCGGTAATACGACTGGTAGATGAGGGCGCAAACGAGGCTGAACGATCGGTAAGTCCTGAAATTCTTAGAACTCTTCATGCGGGGAATTCTGAATCACTGGCCAGTGCGGTCGCCGCACTCAACGCGATGGACATTGCGGTGATTCAACACGAATTTGGTATTTACGGTGGAGTGGATGGTGAGGAGGTCCTTAACATCATTAAAGGACTGCGGATTCCTTCGATCGTTGTGGTACATACGGTCCTAATCACTCCCACATGGCATCAACGGATAGTTTTCACACAGTTAACTAAAGGCGCATCAGCTGTGGTGACGATGAGCAATACTGCGCGTGATCTGCTGGTCTCTAAATATTCCGTCGAACCCTCCAAGATTTTTGTCCTGCCCCATGGCGCTCCCGTTTTCCCGGATGTAATGGCCGAAGATCTTGCCAGTCGGCCACTGATTCTTACGTGGGGATTGATCGGGCCTGGGAAAGGAATCGAATGGGGAATTGACGCGATGGACAGACTTCGCGACCTGGATCCTGCTCCTCGTTATCTCGTGGCTGGGCGCACGCACCCTAAAGTTCTTGAACGCGAAGGGGAAGCGTACCGAGAGAGCCTTCGGCGGCGCATTGCGAAACTCAATCTGACTGACATCGTAGAACTCAATGCTGATTATTTGAATGACGGCGAACTCGCGGTCCTCGTCGCATCCGCATCTGTGGTCTTACTCCCGTATGACTCAACTGAACAAATGACTTCTGGTGTCCTTATTGAAGCAGTTACAGCCGGTCGCCCGGTGGTTGCAACGAATTTTCCTCATGCCATGGAACTTCTTGGAGATGACGTGGGAATAGTTGTACCGCACCATGACCCAGATGCGATTGCACAAGCACTCCGAGTTATTCTTCAAGATTCTGTTGCTGCTGCGGCGTTCTCCCAGCGCGCAAAAGAAATTGGCGCCGAACTTCTCTGGCCATCTGTTGCCGCTCGATATGTGAAACTTGCAAGGGCGTTGATTCGGGCGGAGGCTGCAGCATGATTGGCCAGATATTTCCTCGGCCAACGTTCTTGCATCTCAAACGTCTCACAACAAAATTTGGACTACAGGAACACGCGCTCTTGGATGTGCCTCGTCCCGAACATGGATACTGTGTTGATGATGTTGCGCGAGGATTAATTTTGCTCTGTCGCGAACCAGAACTTGATTCAACAGAACTTGCGATGCTCGAACTCTATTTGGATTTCACACTGAGAGCGGTTTCTGAGGATGGTGGTTGCCACAATCGCATGGATTCAGAAGGAAATTGGGCGGACCAACCTGGCAGGGGTGATTGGTGGGGGCGTGCGATGTGGGGACTTGGATTTGCCGCTGCGCATGCGCCTTTAGCAGGTCAACGCGCTCGAGCAGTTGAAGGATTTCACATGCTTGCCAGGGCCACTTCACCTGATTTGAAGTCGCTCTCTTTTGCGAGTTTAGGTGCTGGCGAATTGCTACTCGCTTACCCAGACGATTCCCAAGCACTAAGCGTTCTAAAAGGAGCTCGGAAACGATTGGCGCGCTCGAGCTCTACACGTTGGATCTGGCCGGAGAAGCGACTGAGTTATAGCAACGGCTCTGTTGCCGAGGCAGTCATACTTATTGGTTCGGTACTAGGTGATCCCTCAACGCTTGCGCAAGGAATTTCTATGCTGGAGTTCCTACTTGAAATAGAAACGAGTTCGGGCCATTTTTCCGTGACTCCCGTTGATGGGCGTGGGGATGACGGCGGAATGAGCTTTGATCAGCAACCCATTGAAATCGCGGCAATTGCAGACGCATGCGCTAGGGCATTTCAAATCACTGGAGAGCGGCGCTGGGCGGAGCAAGTGCAATTGGCCTGGAGCTGGTTCCTAGGAAATAATGACAGGGCGGTCGAGATGTTTGATGCTGAGACCGGAGGCGGCTACGACGGACTCCACGATCGAGGCCCCAACTTGAATCAGGGCGCAGAATCGACGATTTCCATGTTATCTACGGCTCAACAGGCTCTCAGAACTAGCCTTTCGGGCCCATAAATCCCTGTTTTGACCCACCCATACCCTCACAGGTACCCTTACTCTCCTGCGCTAAGAGGGCGCCGTAAGGAAAAAGTCATTAAGTAGAAGCGAGGGCAAGAGCGTGCGTACATATAGTCCAAAGCCTGGCGATGCAGTGCGTAAGTGGCACGTCATCGACGCTGAAGGCGTTGTATTGGGTCGCTTGGCTACCCATGCTGCTGCGTTATTGCGCGGCAAGCACAAGCCAACCTTTGCTCCTCACATGGATATGGGTGACTTCGTCATCGTTATCAATGCAGACAAAATTGCACTCTCTGGTACAAAGTTGACTCAGAAGTTTGCACACCAGCACTCAGGTTTCCCAGGCGGTTTAACATCAACCGTTTACGGAGACCTCTTGGTAAAGCACCCAACACGCGCAGTGGAGAAGGCAATTAAGGGCATGTTGCCAAAGAACACTCTTGGACGCGCAGTAGGAAGCAAGCTCAAGGTATATGCAGGCGCAGAACATCCACATGCAGCACAAGCACCGACTCCATATGTTTTCGAGCAAGTTTCACAGATCATTAAGTAGAGGAAACTAATAAATGATGTCTGATAACAACGTAATTGATGATCTAGACGAGACTGAAGTTCCTACTTCATATTCTTCTTCCACTCCTGCCGCTGCAACCAACCGCCCTGCGATCAAGTCGCCAGGTGGCGGAACCGGTCGTCGTAAAGAGGCAGTTGCTCGCGTACGCCTCGTACCAGGCACAGGTCGGTGGGTAGTTAATGGCAAGGCACTTGACGTGTACTTCCCAAACAAGGTCCACCAACAATTGATTTCCGAACCATTCCGCACAGTTGGTGCAGAGAATGGTTATGACGTATTTGCCCGTATCGATGGTGGTGGAGTATCGGGTCAGGCCGGCGCCCTGCGCTTGGGTGTTGCACGCGCGCTCAACCAAATTGATGAAGAAGCGCATCGCCCAGCACTCAAGAAGGCTGGCTTCTTAACTCGTGATGCCCGCGTTATTGAGCGTAAGAAGTATGGACTTAAGAAGGCCCGTAAGCGCTCGCAGTACAGCAAGCGTTAATTCACATCCGCGATATTTAGCCCGCGAATATGGCGCTCTTTGGCACCGATGGTATTCGTGGCTTGGCCAATCGAGATATCACCGCTGAGTTAGCTCTTGACGTTGCAGTTGCTGCTGCCCACATTCTTGTAGAAAGTTTGGGCTCAACCAAAACTCGTCCGCGTGCAATAGTCGGACAGGATTCACGCGCATCTGGAGAGTTTCTTGAGGCTGCAGTCGTCGCTGGGTTGACTAGTGCGGGTGTTGATGTTTACCGAGTCGGTATTTTACCGACTCCGGCAATTGCTTTCTTGGTGGCCGATAGTGGTGCAGACCTTGGCGTGGTGATTAGCGCCTCTCACAATCCAATGCCCGATAACGGAATCAAAATATTTGCTCGCGGTGGCGGAAAACTTGATGATTCTCTGGAGGCGGCAATTGAAGCTCGCCTTCGTGAGCCATGGAAGCGTCCCACCGGCAAAAATGTTGGCCGCGCGATAAACGATGACACAGCAGCAGAGCGGTATTTGAATCACCTACTTTCTACCGTTGATACCCAACTTGACGGGCTGAAAGTTGTTGTTGACTGCGCGAATGGCGCATCGTCCTATGTGGCTCCCGAGGCGCTGCGCCGTGCGGGTGCGGAAGTCTTCGCAATATCTGACCTGCCTAACGGTTGGAACATCAATGAGAATTGTGGCTCTACTCATATGGAATCACTGCGTGAGAAAGTCATCGAAACCTCAGCTGATATCGGCATCGCACACGATGGAGATGCCGATCGTTGCCTAGCGATTGACGCACACGGAAATATTATCGACGGCGATCAGATCATGACGATTCTGGCAATAGGTTTGAAGGAGCGCGGCTTGCTCAAGAGCAACTGTGTTGTCGGCACTGTCATGAGCAACTTAGGTTTTATGAAGGCAATGAAGGAAGCCGAAATCGATGTCATCACCACACCTGTGGGAGATCGGTATATCTTGGAAAGGCTCATAGACTCTGATTGCACACTCGGCGGTGAACAATCCGGGCACGTCATTTTGAAACACTTTGCGAACACCGGTGATGGAGTTCTTACCGCTCTCACCTTGCTTCAGGAATTAAAGCGATCCGGCAAGAGTGCTAATGAGTTGGCAAGTGCAATGACTAAGTTTCCACAAGTCCTGATAAATGTTAGAGATGTTGCAAAGGAAAAACTGTCAGAGTCCACAACCATCCAAAAGGCAATTCGTGCCGCCGAAGTCGAATTGGGCGAAAGCGGTCGCGTTTTGCTTCGCCCTTCGGGGACCGAACCGTTAATTCGCGTGATGGTCGAAGCTCCAAGTGATAGCGTTGCCTCTGCTATTGCATCATCGCTTGCCGAAGTTGTACTGCAGGAATTGGGGTAAATTGTGTGTGGAATTGTGGGTTACACAGGACCACAATCTGCCATAACACCACTAATTGAAGGACTGCGCCGTCTTGAATATCGTGGCTATGACTCCGCAGGAATAGCACTTGGAACAGCCGGAAAGCTATACGTTGAGAAGAAAGCCGGCAAACTTTCGAATCTAGAGTCGGCGCTCAACGGAACCCTTCCAGTAGTTCACAGCGGAATCGGCCATACTCGTTGGGCAACGCATGGTGGACCAACTGACCGTAATGCCCACCCGCATCTGGATAACGAAGGCAAACTCGCCGTCATTCATAACGGGATTATTGAGAACTACACGCAACTTCGGACCGACCTTGAATCTAAAGGTCACACATTTGAATCTGAGACTGACACTGAGTCTGTCGCACATTTACTGAGTGATCTTCGCAAATCGCATAATGGAGATCTATCCGCAGCCATGCGTCAAGCGGTGAGGTATTTACGTGGTTCTTTTACCCTCCTGGCAATGCACGCCGATGCACCAAGTGTGATCGTCGGCGTTAGAAGAAATTCTCCTCTCGTGGTTGGTTTGGGAAATGGCGAGAATTTCCTGGCATCCGATGTCGCGGCATTTATTGATTACACGAAGCGTGCGGTCGAGTTGGGTCAAGATGAAGTCGTAACTATAACTCCCGAAGGAATCATTGTTACCGATCTTGAAGGTGCGGTTCTTAAACCGCGCGAGTACGAGATAACGTGGGATTCAAGCGCCGCGCAAAAGGGTGGCTTTAACCACTTTATGCTTAAGGAAATTTTTGAACAACCTAAGGCCGTAGCGGATACCTTGCTTGGTCGCTTAAACGAAAAGAATGAAATTGTTCTAGACGAACTTCATCTCACAAGTGAAGAAATTAGGAATTTGAAGAAGATAGTGGTTCTTGCCTGCGGTACTGCATATCACGCGGGAATGCTCGCGAAGTACGCGATTGAGAAGTGGGCAAATATAATCGTAGAAGTGGAACTTGCAAGTGAATTTCGTTATCGCGACCCTTTGATCGACTCCCAGACGCTTGTCATTGCGATTTCGCAATCCGGGGAGACTATGGACACGTTGATGGCGCTGCGCCATGCGAAAGCTGGGGGAGCGCGAATTCTTGCGGTCTGTAATACAAATAGTTCGACTATCCCGCGTGAATCTGATGCCGTCCTGTATACGCACGCAGGACCTGAAATCGCAGTTGCATCTACTAAAGCATTCTTAACTCAAGTCATCGCTGTATATCTCATCGGTCTCTACCTGGCTCAGATGCGCGGGATGATGTCGGGAGAAAATGTTCGTTCAATCTTCGATGAAATGACCGAATTGCCTTCCAAGATTGAGCAGATTTTGGAGACGGTCGAGCCATTGCGCGAGCTCACCCGCACATTTGCGCAGTCCACTTCAGTTCTCTTTCTCGGCCGAAACGTCGGATTCCCGGTTGCCCTTGAAGGGGCACTCAAGCTGAAAGAGCTTGCGTATATGCATGCCGAGGGTTTTGCCGGAGGCGAGTTGAAACACGGGCCGATTGCCCTGATCGAAGAGGGCACGCCTGTTATCGCAATTCTTCCTTTTGGCCACGAACATGGTTTGGACGAAAAAATGCTCAGTAATGTGCAAGAGGTCAAGGCTCGCGGTGCGCAGGTGATCGTCATTGCCGAAGAGAAAGCCGAAGTCACGGGCGCCGCTCACGTCATTCGCATTCCAGGATCACTACCTCTGCTCCAACCAATTTTGGCAACAGTTCCACTACAGGTCTTTGCATACGAAATGGCTGTCACGCGTGGCAATGATGTGGATCAGCCACGTAACCTTGCAAAATCGGTGACAGTCGAATAAATGATTATGCAGGTGGGTCTTCGTCGACAACAGATGGGTCGGGCGCTTCGTTGGTCGGGGTTGCTTTTTATCGGTTTCCTTACTGTCACTCAACAAGTCATGTCGAATGGACCCCTCATCGATGTGGATGCAAGAATCGCGGAAGCACAGAGACACCAATTCGGCGGCATCGCCGACTTCGCACTTCGCAAATTGGATAATTTAGGTCTTCGTGGGTTGACCGGGACCATTCTTATCATTGCGGCGATTCTCATCTCGCGCCAATTTAAGTCATGGCGCCCCCTCAATCTGGCAATACTTGCACTACTGTCACTCAACTTTGTTGTAGGTGTATCAAAACTAGCAATTGGGCGCACCAAGCCCCGCCTCAATATTGATCTCATACATGCTGGCGGCATGTCTTATCCCAGTGGGCATGCTTCTAACGCACTTCTCTCCTGGGGAATCCTCGCTTACTTGATTTATCGGTACACGCACCGTGAGGTCTTTCATGGCCGGGTGCTAGCAATCATGGTCGGTGCTATTACCGTGACCGTCTGCGTCGTTTCGTTGATCCGAACCACCCACTGGTTCTCGGATCTGGTTGGGGGCCTCTTCATCGGTGGCTCTCTGCTTGTACTAATAATTGCTATAGATCGATATTTTCCTTCTGAAAGACAACCTTCCTGACTTAGTATTGGGTGCATGATCGAGGGCATCGGTATTGATGTAGTTAATATTGAGAGGTTCGCTCAGTCCCTCGAAAGAACCCCTGGTCTTGCTGGTCGCCTTTTTACCCTGGCCGAGCAGAGTAAGCCCATCTCCTCGTTGGCGGCGCGATTTGCGGCAAAGGAAGCTCTGGCAAAAGCTCTCAATGCAGGCAAAGGTCTCCTCTGGCTGGACGCAGAAGTAATCAATCTTGAAACCGGCAAGCCAGTCTTTCTTTTTAGAGGTGAGATTGCCGAGATGATTGATGGAGCTAGCGTGCACCTGTCGATTTCTCATGACTCTGGCATTGCCTCAGCAATTGTGATTGTCGAACGACTGTAATGGGCAATCGAGCACAAGTTGAGGTCGACCTTTCTGCAATTAGCCAGAACATTCATCGATTGCAGGAGCACACAGGCGTAACAATCATGGCAGTAGTAAAGGCTGATGCGTACGGCCATGGATTGGTTCCGACGTCAAGGGCAGCTGTAACTGCGGGCGCCTCATGGCTAGGCGTTGCGCTTCTTGAAGAGGCCCTCGCGCTGCGAAGTGCCGAGATCGCAATCCCGATTCTCGCCTGGCTGGTTCCACCTGGATCGAATTATCAGAGCGCAATAGCGGGAGATATTGATCTTGCGGTCCCATCCATCGCGATCTTCCAAGAGATATGCGTTGCAACTCGACATCTCAACAAACGCGCACGCATTCATATTGAGGTCGATACGGGAATGACCCGAGGAGGATTTCTCTATGAATGGCAGTCATTCCTAGAGTTGCTGACTATTTCAAAGGACGAGGTGGAAGTGGTTGGCCTCTTCTCACATTTTGCCCGTGCCGATGAACCTGGAGAACTTCAAAACTCACTTCAATTAAAGCGTTTTATGGAGATGTCAGACGATCTCAACGAGATTGGAATCGAACCTGCAATTCACCATCTTTCAAACTCTGCAGCTAGCCTTGTCGATGCATCGTCGCATTTTGACATGGTACGAACCGGGATAGCAATGTATGGCTTAACTCCCGATCTCGAACATCTTGGTACCTCTAAGGATTTAGGGTTGAAACCAGCGATGACATTAAGGGCGAAAATTCATATTGTTAAAGACGTGTTATCGGAAACACCAGTTGGCTATGGAGCAACGGCCCGTACGGAAAAAGATACGAAGCTGGGAGTTGTCGCGATGGGATACGCAGACGGAATTCCAAGAATTGCCAAGAATGTCGGCGTCTTTCACGATGGAAGAAGGGCGCCCCTTATTGGTCGGGTCTCCATGGATCAATTTGTTGTTGATCTTGGGGCGGATTCGACCGCGGAGGCCGGGGAGTGGGTCACGGTCTTTGGTCCAGGTGATGCAGGCGAGTACACGGCCGATGACTGGGGTAAAGCAAGTCAGAGCATCAATTATGAAATTGTTACCCGTATTGGACCACGTGTTCCAAGAGTTTATAAACCTATTACGCGGGTGGAAGATCAATGAACCCACAAACTGCGCTCTTAGCCACCAAAAAACTCTCAGTTGAATTCGGTGGTTTGAAAGCTCTCCACGATATCTATTTTGAACTCCATGAGAATGAAGTGGTCGGCGTCATCGGCCCAAATGGTGCAGGCAAGACGACACTCTTTAACGCGCTCTGCGGACTGGTTACTCCTTCCGCTGGTGAACTCATTCTCAACGGAAAATCCCACAAGTGGCCTCAGACCCATGAATTGGCGGATTTGGGTATCGCACGAACTCTGCAAGGTGTAGGTCTCTTTCCTGATCTGACAGTGGTGGAGAACGTCATGATCGGTGCACAGAAGTTCGCTCACTCGGGATTGATTTCGGCTGCCTTTGGAAGAAGCAAGGATGAGATCAAGTTGCGCGACCGAGCGATGCTTGCATTGGAGCGCGTTTACGCCACGAGGCTTGCAAATCGACGAGCAGACACTCTTTCTTACCCAGATACCAAACGAGTAGCAATCGCGCGGGCGCTTGCTGGCGAACCGAAAATTCTTATGCTCGATGAACCTGCCGGCGGTCTTGGCGAAGAAGATATTGCCTGGATGAATTCGCTTATTCACAATCTCAAATCTCAGTGTTCAATTCTTCTTGTTGAGCATCATATGGATGTAGTCATGTCCGTATGTGATCGTTTGTATGTTCTGAATTTTGGCCAGACGATTTCAAGTGGCGAGGCTGAATTGGTTCGTCGCGACCCTGCCGTGATCGCTGCCTATCTCGGAGTGAATGAGACATGACACTTATCGTTTCCGACCTTGTCGTAGATCACGGCGCAATTCGCGCCATCAATAATATTTCCTTCCGGGTTGAAGAAGGACAGCTCGCAGCGGTCATCGGTGCAAACGGAGCAGGAAAGACCACATTGCTGAGGACTCTCTCGGGGCTCACGCCGGCAACGGGAGGCTCAGCGACGTGGCATGGATCTGAACTGCTTTACTCGAAACCAGAGAAAATAGTCCGACGGGGAGTTTCGCATGTCTCTGAAGGCAAATCCGTGATTGCTGAACTAACCGTGAAAGAGAATTTGAGTTTGGGAGCTTTGTGGCGGAGGAATTCCGATGAAGCGCAGGCAACACAAGAGATGATTCTTGAGACGTTTCCTCGCCTTTCTGAACGTATTGATCAGCAGGCAGACACGCTTTCGGGTGGCGAGCGACAGATGCTCGCCATTGGGCGCGCGCTCATGTCGAAGCCGTCACTTCTCCTGTTAGACGAACCATCACTTGGCTTGGCACCTCTCGTCGTGGCACAAATATTCCAGAGTATTCACGCTCTTACTTCGCAGATGGGTTTGACCGTTGTGCTCGTCGAGCAGAATGCAATGAGCGCTCTCAAGATTGCAGATCTAGGGATCGTTCTGAATCTTGGACGAATTGCAGCTCATGATTCTGCGCAACATCTCATTGCCAACCCCCAGGTCCGCGCGGCCTATCTTGGTTATTGAGGAGGCACTGAAAAACTATGTATCAATTCATTAATACGGTCCTCATTGGAATCACATCCGGGGCGATCTACTCGTTGATGGCAATTGCTCTTGTATTGGTCTGGCGCAGCACACGAGTAGTGAATTTCGCCCAAGCGGGCCAAGCCCTTGTTTCTACATATATTGGATATGCCGTCATCCAGAGTTTTCACTCATTCTGGCTTGCTCTGTTGATTGCGATGCTCGCAGGAGCGGTAGTATCAGCACTGGTGGATGCGCTCTTTATGCGCACTCTATTTAAGAGAGCTGCACAAGGTCCTATTGCAGGAGTGGCGCCGATCATCGCGACCCTTGGTTTACTTGGATTAATCCGCGGGGTGTTGGGACTCGTTGTCGGGAACAAGGACATGAGCATCCGTCCTCCTGTTTCTAATATCGGCTACACAATCTCGGGGCACACTCTGGCATTCTCTCCTCTCAAACTCCTCATAGTCAGTTCCGTGCTCTTCCTTATGCTGATCCTTTCGCTCGTCTTTCAGCACTCGAATGTAGGTCTTGCATTGCGTGCATCTGCCTATGCACCAGAGATCGCTCGCCTTGCAGGTGTACGAGTTGATGGAATTCGTACCTTTGGTTGGGCACTTGCTGGAGCCGCCGGTGCGGCGGCCGGAATGTTGCAAACTCCCGATGGTAATGCTGGTCTTTCGCCCGACTCACTCGAATTCAGTTTGTTACTCGTTTTCGGATTCATAGCTGCTGTCATTGGAGGCTTGGAGAGCTTGATTGGAGCTGTTGTCGGTGGGCTCTTACTTGGTCTCGTTCTAGCATTTGTCTTGACATACATAAGCGGATCACTCGTGTTTATCACAGCGTTCGTTGTCTTAATTGTCGTACTGTTAGTCAGACCAAATGGATTGATTGGCACGAGACGAGTACGCCGTGCATAAATTCATCCACTCAAATTTTGGTCGACTCACATTTTTTATTGGGATTGGAATCTTCTTATTCCTGCTTGGCAACCGCGTCGACGAATTGCGCGTCTATCAAGGTGCGACGCTTGCCATGTACGTTGTCGCGATTTCTTCGCTGATTCTTCTCACGGGTTACTCCGGCCAAGTTTCACTAGGACATGGCGCGCTACTAGCGATTGGTGGATATTCGGCAGCCCTGGCACGTAATCATCTCTCTGCGCCCGTATGGATCTGTTTCGCCATCGCCATCGTTGTTGCAGCGCTGGCGGGTGCGGTCCTTGGTACTGCCGCGGCGCGATTGTCGGGACCGTACCTCGCGGGAACAACTCTGGCACTTGCAGTGGGGTTACCGTCGATTGCCAATCAGTTTGGGATTCTCGGAGGCGAGCAAGGACTCCTCTTCGATGTCGGTTTCCCGCCCATGAGCCTTGGGCAGGAGTTCACTCAATATAAGTGGTATTTCTGGATTGCCTCTCTGGCTGCCTTGATCTCCTTGTGGTGGCTCCAGAACATTCTCCGTTCGCGCTATGGGAGAACGTGGCGGGCAGTCCGAGGCAATGAGGTGGCGGCAGAACTGGCTGGAATCCACGCTGGAAAATCCAAAACTCTCGCTTTCACTATCAGTTCAGGGCTAGCTGGTCTGGCAGGCGCCCTTCTGGCGATGACCATTAGTACTGTTTCGCCCAGCGCATTCCCACTTTCCCTCTCTTTTGCCCTACTTACTGGGGCGGTTCTCTCTGGCGTAACCACCCTTGCTGGGGTCATGATTGGCGCACTGACCTTGGTCGTGACCCCCGAGATCGCAGATGCGATATCCAATCGCTTTGCGAATTCGGAGAACGTGACCACCAACCTTCCCGGGTTATTGGTGAGCGCATTATTGATTCTGGTGGTTCTTCTCGTTCCAAACGGACCAGTAGAACAGATGCGAACTGTTCGCCATCGAAAGAGGGCGAGTACTCACAAGTAACACGGGCTAACTATCCCTCGATGGAAGGAAATACATGATCGGAATCAATCGGAGGCTTCTCGTGGCTTCTGCGGTGCTCGCGACTTCCGGACTCGTCATTTCGACGGTTCCCGCGCAAGCCTTCTCGCCTCGTGCCGAAGTGGGCGTGACAGCCACTTCGATCAAACTTGGCGTCACAATTCCCATGACCGGGGCAGCATCCCCTGGATACAACAAGATCCCTTCAGCTATGAAGGCATATTTTGATTATGTTAATGCTAACGGCGGAGTAAACGGTAGGAAAATTACTTTAGTTGTTAAAGATGATCAGTATGTCCCAACCCTTGCTGTTGCTAAGACCAACGAATTGATTCTAAGAGACAAGGTTTTTGCTTTGCTGGGTCCACTAGGTACCGCAAATATCAAGGCTGTTGCCGCCTCTGTCAATCCTGCTCGCCGTGGGATTCCGGTTCTTTTTGTCAATACCGGTTACAGCGGATTTGCAATTAAGAAAACCTACCCAACGACCTTCTCTCTATTTCCTTCCTACATAATGGAAGCAAAGGTAATGGCCCAGTACATTAAGGAGACTTTCCCGGATAAGAAGATCGGTCTTCTCTACCAAGATGATGATTTTGGTGTTGACGCCCTGGCCGGTTTTAAGCAAGCTGGCTTGACCTTTGCAGTGAAAGTTCCCTATGCATCTGGTTCGCAAGGTGTTTCAGGTGTGCCAGCAACGTGGATCCAGAAATTATCAACTGCCGGTGCTGAAGTGGTTGTTCTTTTCGGTGTCACCAGCGCGACTGCTGCCGCCCTAGGTACCGCTGCGGTAATGAAGTACGGACCCAAGTGGATACTGGGCTCAGTCGGTGGTGATGCCACGACTATCAAGGCACTCGGCGTTCCTGTAGGAGTTCTCTACGGCGCGATAGGCGCCTCGTACTTACCAGCACCGACTGATACCACTGATGATTACATTAAGTTGTTCCAAGAGATTAATGCTAAGTACAACAACAATGCGGTATTTGATAATAACGTTCTTGTTGGAATGAATGGCGCATTTGTCGCAGTTCAAGCAATTGCAGCAGCAGGTGCGAAACCAACTCGGAAAGCATTGATTGCTGCGATTGAGAAGAAGGGTTCAACATTCTTCGGTGCTGGCCTTGCTCCACTGAATTATTCAGCGACAAACCATGGTGGATACAACGGCTACTGGTTTGGTACTTATAGCCCGACAGGCGAAATGAAGCCAAACGGCGGCGCGTATACCGTCTACACAACCGACTCTGGAACTGGCGCAGTGGTTAAGTCCACCTATAAGCGTCCAGCCATGCCAGCTAACGGATTGCCGATCAAATAATGAGGACAATACATATGAAGAAGACACGCATTATCTCAACACTCTCAACGGCGGCACTTGTGTCGATGATGGTGATTGCAATTCCGACTGCGGCGCATGCTGCAGATCCTGCTTGTGACGGCAAACTCACGGTTAATTCGTGTCAAGGTGTCACAAGTGATTCTGCGCCATATGTGATGCAGGTTCCCGGTAACTTCAACGGAACACTGGTGCTTTATTCACATGGATACCGTCCCAATGTCAATGTACCTGCAGGAATTCCTGGTTATGGCGGATATACAGTCAGCAACACCGCCCAACCTGGGCCAATCGTCGGTGCTAGTGATACATCAGTAATCTCCTACCTACTAAGTAACGGATTTGCTGTTGCAGGTTCGGGATTCGCCCGCCAGGGTTGGAACGTTGACTCTGGAGTTGCAACGAATGTTGAGTTAATCGGGTTGTTTAAGAAGCAATTCCCGGCTACTAAACATGTTGTTGCATGGGGTAATTCTCTTGGTGGTGTCATTACTCAAGCACTCGCCGAGACGCATCCTGATCTCGTTGATGCAGTTGCACCTATGTGTGTAGCGGATAGCATCAATGCCGAACTGACTGCAGCTGGCGATTTCCTCTGGGGTGTAAAAACGCTATTTGATCCAACAATCAAGGGCGGTAATTACTCTGCAGGCGCAGCTGGTTATGGCGAGGCCATGGGTGACTTGGTCAAATTCTTCACTGTCATTGGCAAGTTGCAGGCAGGAGTTTCAACCGGCGCATGGCCAGACACCTCAAGTGCAACTGGGAAAGCCCTCGCTGCTGCTGGAGTTCCATCTCGTAGTGCCTTGTTACTGCTAGGTCTTATGGCCGGATTGCCAACGCAATCCGCGCACTTTGACTCAATTTCAGGACCTGATGGAGCTCTGAAAGTGACATTCCCATTGGCAATTAGCCCCGCGCTCGCAATTCTTGAGAACGGTGCAAATGCAGGTGCTCTTGCCATCTTGGTGATGCACGATCTCGAGAATCAGACGGGTGGTGCAGTATTTGATAACACCAAGACTGATTACTCAGCACGGGTAACCGATGAGCGAGTGATCTTCAATGCCGCACTGAGTGGCAACACGGTTATTGATGCACTTCTTGGTGCATTGAGTCCTCTTAATCCGGGGGCACCACGCGCAGTAGGAAGTTCTAGTGCGATTGCAAAGATGAGTTCTTTGCTCTCATACACCGGAAAGATCGATGTTCCAACAATCTTGATGGTTGGAACTGCTGATCCAATTACTCCCGCGGGAGCCACTATGCGTATTGCGAATGCTTATGCGGAGCAATATGCCGAGGAAATGGCAAAGGTTGTTGCCGATTATGGGAAGACGCATGTGTTTGTGCCTCCAATGAAGAAGTTGCTAACAATTTGGAGCACCACACCTGCGGCTTACACGACCTTCACTTCAGCTGGTGCTCCCATCACTACAACGGCGGCCGCCCCCGGAACGAACCACTGTAACTTCACAGCAGCGCAGTACTTGGTAGTTGCGAAGGAGCTAACGACTGTTGGCAGCACAGGTTCTTTCATTCACGGTGGAACGCTGGCTCACCTGGTTCGCGTTGCAAAGAACCTCAGCACGGATCCCTTCTTCAGTCCTGCGCTGATGAAGTTCTATACCGACTAATAATCCGTCTCATAGGGAGAGGGGGTCCGGGAAACCGGACCCCCTTTTCTTTGTGTCTGCGCCGCCTTCTACTAACCTTGAAGAACTATGGTCAATGTTGCTACGCCAGATGAGATGTTCGAATTGGGAAGGCGCATCGGCCTTCAATTGCACCTTGGTGACTTGCTCATTCTCAACGGCCCCCTTGGCGCTGGGAAGACCCTTCTCACGCAGGGCATAGGGTCGGCGTTAGGTATTACCAGTATTACTTCACCCACTTTCGTGATTTCGAGAGTTCATAAGGGAGAGGTTCCTTTTATTCATGTTGATGCGTACCGACTGATGATTGCAGAGAACCCAACGTTTTCATTTGACGATCTTGATTTGGATACCGAAAGAGAGAATGCAATAACCGTCGTTGAATGGGGTGGAGAACTCGCCTCCCGCCTCTCCGAAGAGAGGCTTGAAATCAATATTGATAGAAGTAGCGATATTCGCATGGTTACTGCACGAGGATATGGTGCGCGGGGGGAGGGATTCTCTCTATGACTATCTCTTTAGCGATCGATACTTCGACCTCTCGAACTTCTGTGGCAATCATTGAAGATGGTGCTCTTCTCTGGCATGGATACCGCGATGGGGCTACTTCTCATGGAGATGCCTTACCTGCACTTGTGTTGGAGGGACTCATAGCACAACCCATCATCGAGCAGGTTGTGGTTGGGATGGGACCTGGACCATTTACGGGTTTGCGCGTTGGCATTGCATTTGCTCGCACTTTCGCCTTGGCACGAACAATTCCGATTATCGGGATATGTTCATTGGATGCGATAGCTGCATGCGTACGCGAGAGAGATGACTTTGTCGTTGCCACCGACGCACGCCGCAAGGAGATTTATTGGGCACGCTATCAAGGCGGGGTGAGAGTCGAAGGACCGAGTGTTGACCTTCCAGCACACGTTGTTGCTCAGGGAATCCCCATGTTCGGCGAGGGGGCGGTGAAGTATTCGATCGCCGCTTCCAATGAGGATCAATACCCGGATCTGCTGGCGCTGGTTGATCTGAGCAAAAACCCTGACATGGGATGCGACGAACCTTTGTACATACGTCATCCAGATGCGGTTCCGACAAGCGAGCGCAACAAATGATTACTTACCGTCCGATGGTCTCTTTGGACGTTCCAGTTGTAGTAGCCATGGAGCGTGAGGTTTATCGAACAGACGCGTGGACTGTCGGCCAGTTCAAGGAAGAGTTGGCTAACGTTCCTAAAAATAGATTCTACATCGTCGCAATAAGTGAGAAGAACGAAATAGTTGGATACGCAGGCGTATTTTCGCCCGATCTCGGCCTTGATGCAGATGTTCTAACTCTGACCGTGACGGAATCTTTTCGAAGGCAAGGAATTGGCCGGGCAATGTTGAAGGATTTGATTATTTGGGCGCACGAACGTAAGGCACCTGCCATTTACTTAGAGGTGCGTGAGGGGAATGAAGAGGCGAGTCCGCTCTATCTGTCAGAAGGTTTCGAAGCGATTTCCCGTCGAAGTAATTACTACTCCTTCGGTGTCAATGCCGTTGTCATGAAGAAGGATCTCCAATGACTTCTGAAGTTAACGGCGGGCCACTTGTTCTTGGAATCGAGACGTCTTGTGATGAGACTGCGATTGGAATTGTTCGCGGACGCACTCTCCTTGCAAACGTCATTGCATCGAGTGTGGAGGAGCATGCACTCTTTGGAGGGGTTGTGCCCGAAATTGCGAGCAGAGCCCATCTCGAATCAATGATGATGGTGCTTGAGGCTGCACTTAAAGAATCGGAAGTATCACTCAAAGATATTGATGCAGTTGCGGTCACTGCGGGTCCAGGACTTGTCGGTGCTCTATTGGTTGGTGTTGCATCTGCAAGTGGATTGGCATTGGGCTTAGGCAAACCACTCTATGGAGTGAACCATCTCGCTGCGCATGTATCGGTCGATCTACTCACCCACGAGATGCCAGTCGAACCTACGATTGCTCTTCTTGTGAGTGGCGGACATTCATCATTGCTCCAGGTCGATGACATCACTTCTTCTGTAACCAAACTTGGTGAGAGCATGGACGATGCGGCAGGTGAAGCATTCGACAAGATTGCGCGAGTGATGGGTCTTGGATTTCCTGGTGGTCCAGCTATTGATCGCGAAGCACATAATGGCAATCCCAAGGCAATTGATTTTCCTCGTGGCCTGACTCAGGCAAGTGACTGGGCCACTCGTCCATTCGATTTCTCGTTCTCTGGACTTAAGACCGCTGTCGCCCGCTATCTGGAATCCACGCCTGCATATGTCAGAGCCGATGTCGCCGCCTCATTTCAAGAGGCAATTGTTGATGTACTGCTACTCAAAGCGGTGGCAGCTGCTCGCAAGACTGGAATTGATTCGCTCGTGATCGCGGGAGGGGTAGCGGCGAATTCTCGGCTCAGGCAGGAGGCGCAAAAGCGCTGCGATGAGGCCAAAATACGTCTCCGCATTCCTGCCCCAGGCCTTTGTACAGATAACGGAGCAATGGTTGCCGCCCTTGGCTCGCTCATGGTCTCGGCGGGGTGTCCAGCAAGCCGGATTGATATTGAGGCCGATTCAAGCCTGCCGGTGACCACTGTGAGCCTGATCTAAGCCTGAACTTGCTTCAAATTGACCCTGAGGAACGACCCTCCTAGGCTTGGTGTTAGCACTCTCACCCCGAGTCTGCTAGCCGCCCGTAAGGTCGGATAGCGCTGGTTTTGAGAGGTGAGTACGAAACCACATTCGCAATAACTTAAGGAGTAATAAAGATGGCCGTTGCCATTAAGCCACTAGAAGACCGCATCGTTGTAAAGGCTCTAGAAGCCGAGAAGACCACAGCATCTGGTCTGGTCATTCCTGATACCGCTACAGAGAAGCCGCAAGAGGGCACTGTTGTTGCAGTTGGCCCAGGTCGCTTCGATGACGGAGCTCGCGTGCCGATGGATGTCAAAGTTGGCGATGTTGTTCTTTATAGCAAGTACGGCGGAACCGAAGTGAAGTACAACAATGAAGAATATTTGGTTCTGTCTGCTCGCGACATTCTCGCTGTGATTGAGAAGAACTAAATGGGAAAAATTCTTGAGTTCGATGAGCACGCCCGTCGTGCCATGGAGCGCGGCGTTAACATCCTTGCTGACACCGTCAAGGTAACGCTCGGACCTCGCGGTCGTAACGTAGTTATCGCTAAATCGTACGGTGCACCAACCATTACCAATGACGGTGTAACCATCGCGCGTGAGATCGAGCTTTCTGATCCCGCCGAAAACATGGGTGCTCAGTTGGTGAAGGAAGTTGCAACCAAGACTAATGATGTCGCAGGAGATGGAACGACTACAGCGACTGTTCTTGCGCAGGCAATGGTAAAAGAGGGTCTTCGTAACCTTGCCGCCGGCGCGCAGCCAATGGATATCAAGTTGGGAATTGAAGCCGCCGTTGCGTCCATTATTGAACGTCTTCGCGAAAATGCAACTAAGGTCATCGATAAGGCACAGATTGCAGATGTTGCAACCATTTCCGCGCAAGACCGAGCAATCGGGGATCTTATTTCTGACGCAATGGACAAGGTCGGGAAAGATGGCGTCATCACCGTTGAAGAATCCTCAACGACTGGACTCGAATTGGAGTTCACCGAAGGAATGCAGTTCGACAAGGGCTATATCTCGCCATATTTCGTAACCGACCAAGACCGTATGGAGACCGTCCTTGAAGACGCCTACGTCTTGATCAGCGCCAATAAGATCTCTGCACTTGGCGATCTGCTTCCTATCTTGGAAAAGATCGCACAGGCCAGCAAGCCGCTTCTTATCATTGCTGAGGACATTGAGGGAGAGGCTCTCTCGACACTCGTCGTCAACAAGATGCGTGGCACTTTCACATCTGCCGCAGTAAAGGCCCCCGGCTTCGGTGATCGTCGCAAGGCGATGTTGCAAGATATTGCAATTCTCACTGGCGGACAGGTTGTCTCAGCCGAAGTTGGCATGAAATTGGATCAGGTCGGCCTTGAAGTTCTTGGTCGCGCCCGCCGCATTGTGATCTCAAAAGACACCACCACTATCGTCGATGGCGGTGGAGACAAGGCGGCTGTTGCTGCTCGCGTCGGTGAGATTCGCAGCGAACTAGAGAACACAGACTCTGAATGGGATCGCAACAAGCTACAAGAGCGGGTTGCCAAACTTGCAGGCGGAGTATGTGTCATTAAGGTTGGTGCCTACACCGAGATCGAGTTAAAAGAGAAGAAGCACCGCCTGGAAGATGCGATCTCTGCTACTCGTGCGGCTGTTGAAGAAGGCATTGTTGTCGGAGGCGGAGCAGCACTTGTTCACGCAGCCGACTCACTTGAAGGCGATCTCGGATTCCACGGCGATAAAGCAGTTGGTGTCCGTCTTGTCC
>JBAZYI010000025.1:0-20823 GCA_041659345.1 Candidatus Nanopelagicaceae bacterium
TGATCTCCACCTTCTAGTCGTCGATGACAACTCACCAGATGGGACATCGCAGGCTGTGAAAGAGTTGAATTCCGACCGGATCCATGTCCTTGATCGAACCGAGAAATCCGGACTAGGTGCCGCCTACCGGGCAGGCTTTCAATGGGGTCTACGGGATTCCACCTTTACGCATTTTGTGACAATGGATGGCGATGGATCCCACCGTTGGCTCGATCTCGGTCGACTGATCGAACGCGCCAGGAATGCAGATGTGGTCATGGGAACACGCTGGATGCCAGGCGGCGCCATCGAGAACTGGCCCAAATATCGACAATTTATCTCCCGAATTGGCACCTCGTATGCCCGTTGGGCGCTAAGAATGCCGCTGGATGACCTCACGGGCGGTTTTAGAGTTTATTCCGTACACCTACTGAGACGGATCAGGATTGAGACGATCACCTCAGATGGTTATTGTTTTCAGATCGAGATGGTCCGAGCTGCTCACGCGGCAGATGGCACTTTCGCCCAAGAACCGATCACCTTTGTGGAACGCGAACTCGGAAAATCCAAGATGAGCAAACGGATAGTGGTGGAAGCTTTAACCAAAGTAACCCGCTGGGCGGTGGAATCTCGCGTACGAAATAACGCCGATAAGTTACATTATGTTAAGTAAAGATATAGAACCAGACTTTCTCGTTACTGGTACTCCTCCATCGGTGGGCAGGCGCAGATAAGGTTCCGGTCCCCGTAGGCCCCATCGATACGTCCGACTGTTGGCCAGTATTTGCCCCGTCGGCCGATGATTTCGCCCAGGGCGAGTCCTTGTGGGAAGGCCGCCAACTCACGCGTATATGGATGGTTCCAGTCCGTGGAAGCCATCTTCTCTGCCGTATGTGGAGCACTTCGAAGCGGTGAATTATCACTGGTGTAGGTGCCCTCACCGACTCCTTGGATCTCTCTGTAAATCGAGATCATCGCTTCGATAAATCGATCCAATTCAACAATATCTTCACTCTCGGTTGGTTCGACCATCAAAGTTCCCGCAACCGGGAAGCTCATCGTTGGGGCGTGGAAGCCGTAATCCATGAGCCGTTTGGCCACATCGTCAACGGTCACACCCGTCTCTTTGGTGATCTCGCGCAAGTCCAGGATGCACTCATGTGCGACCAAGCCCGCTGCCCCACTGTAGAGAACGGGGTAGTACTCCCCTAGCTTTCGCGCAATGTAGTTGGCAGAGAGAATGGCAACTTGAGTGGCATGAGTGAGACCCGAACCGCCCATCAAACGGATGTACGCCCACGAGATGGGAAGAATGCTTGCCGAGCCAAAGGGCGCAGCACTGACAGGACCAGGACCGGTCGCAGGTCCTGCCTGCGGATCCATTGGATGGTTGGGCAAGAAGGGCGCCAAGTGAGCTCGACAGATAACTGGACCCACGCCAGGTCCGCCACCGCCGTGGGGAATGCAGAAAGTTTTGTGGAGATTGAGGTGCGAAACATCGGCGCCGAACTTTCCAGGCTGAGCAAGACCAACCAGAGCGTTGAGGTTTGCACCATCAACGTAGACCTGTCCTCCAGCATCGTGCACGAGCGAACATATTTCGCCGATTGCCGTTTCGAAAACACCGTGAGTTGAAGGGTAGGTAATCATCAATGCAGCAAGTGCTGCGGAGTGCTCTTCGATTTTTGCGCGCAAATCATCAAGGCTTACGTTTCCATGTTCATCACAGGCGACTACTACAACCTTCATTCCGGCCATGACAGCACTTGCGGCATTTGTACCGTGCGCACTCGAAGGAATCAGGCAGATTCGCCGATGATGATCGTTCTTGGAATCATGGAAATTACGAATCGCAAGTAAGCCAGCAAATTCGCCTTGACTGCCAGCGTTTGGTTGGAGGGATACAGCATCGTAGCCCGTGATGGAAATCAACCACTGTGAAAGTTGATCAATGAGTTTTCGCGAGCCAGCGCTCTGATTTACCGGTGCAAAAGGATGCAGAGAGGAAAACTCAGGCCACGTGACTGATTCCATCTCTGTCACTGCGTTAAGTTTCATTGTGCACGACCCAAGCGGAATCATTGTTCGATCCAGTGCAAGGTCTCGATCTGCCAACGTCCGGAGATAACGCATCATCGCAGTCTCAGAATGGTTGGAATGGAAGATTGGATGGGTTAAGAACGCAGAAGTGCGGAGCAAGTGTGCAGGAATCGAGGCAGTGGAAGCGCTCTCCCCTGTCGGAAGAATTACGCCAAAGACTTCTGCAAGATCCTGCAGAATCTTCTCTGACGTTGTTTCATCAAGAGAAATTCCGATTGTCTCTTCGTCTATCTCGCGTAGGTTGATCGAAAAATCACTTGCGCGGTTATGTATGACTCTTACATCCGGAACGGTAATCCTGAGAGTATCAAAGTAACTATTTTCTGAAACTTTGAATCCGCCATCCACCAGCCCTTGTGCCAGACGTTGAGTTTGACCATTTATCTTGGCTGCAATGATCTTCAAACCCTCTGGACCATGCCACATGGAGTAGAAGGCGCTCATCACTGCGAGTAGTACTTGTGCCGTGCAAATGTTGCTGGTCGCCTTATCGCGACGGATATGTTGCTCTCGTGTTTGTAGGGCAAGTCTGAAAGCCGGATTCCCGTCAGCATCAATGCTCTGACCGACAAGCCTTCCCGGCATGGTCCGCTCGAGTCCGGCGCGCACCGACATAAAGCCTGCATGCGGTCCGCCAAATCCCATGGGTACTCCGAAGCGTTGCGCAGAACCTACACATACATCCGCGCCCCACTCCCCCGGAGGGGTAAGCAAAGTCAGAGCAAGTAGATCTGCTGCGGCAATGAAGAGAGCGCCACGATCATGAACTTGCTCTGCCAATGCTGCAAAATCGTGAATGGCACCAAAAGTATTTGGATACTGAACAAGCAATCCAAAAAAATCACTCTTCGTTAAAGGCGCAAGTGGATCGATCAATTCAACTTTTATGCCCAAAGGCTTTGCCCGGGTGTGAATGACGGCGATAGTTTGCGGGTGAGCATATTTGTCCACTAAGAAAATTGCGTCATCGCTACCCTTGAATGCGCGGTGGGCAAGGGTCATTGCCTCCGCTGCGGCGGTCGCCTCATCCAACATTGACGCGTTGGCAACGTGGAGAGCAGTGAGATCGCAGATCACGGTTTGGAAGGCGAAGAGTGCTTCAAGGCGTCCCTGCGATATTTCTGGTTGATATGGCGTGTAGGCGGTGTACCAAGCTGGATTCTCAAGAACGTTTCTAAGAATTACGGCGGGTGTGATGGTTCCGTAGTATCCGGTTCCGATCAAGGAAGTAAAAACTTTGTTCTCTGCTGCCAGAGAGCGAAGTTCTTCGATCACTTCAGTTTCTGTTGCCGGGGATGGAAGGATCTCTTCTAGTCTCTGACCCATCGCAATACTTGACGGCAAGACCTGGGCGATGAACTCTTCGATGCTCTTGAACCCGAGTTCGGCGAGCATTAACTTCTCTTGCTCCGAAGATGGGCCTATGTGTCGTCTTTCGAATGCTTCATATGACACAGTCATATCTTTCATCTCTTCTTATCCCCTTATGCCCCCAGTCAACTCCAGATGAGTTGACTCCAGATGACTCTGATTCTAGATGAGCAGGGTAAGCCGATTTACGCGCCCTTGAGCTTGCGACGCTGCGACAATTCGTCGTTACCTTCACCACTAATCATGCGACCATCAATTTCACCCTGAAGTGTTGCCAAGGATCCTTCAACTTCACTCCACACCTTGCCCACGGCGATTCCAAAGACTCCCTGGCCACCTTGCAAAAGGTCGATGATTTCATCTGGACTCGAGCATTCGTAGATCGATGCGCCATCGCTCATTAATGTGATCCGCTCCAACTCGGTGACGCCGCGATTTCGTAGGTACTCCACGGCGGTGCGGATGTTCTGCAGTGAAACTCCAGCATCCAATAAGCGTTTGACGATCTTTAGGACGAGAATGTCTCGAAATCCATAAAGTCTCTGCGTTCCCGATCCACTTGCCGTGCGCACACTAGGTGTGACCAGACCGGTCCTCGCCCAGTAATCCAATTGACGGTATGAAATTCCAGCGGCAGCACATGCGGTAGCCCCGCGATATCCGATATCAGCCATTTCTGCGTCCGTCACGGTCAAACTCTTTTCTCATACTGCTAGAAAGGGAAGTTTCTTAAGCCTGCTAAGTCGTCCTTAGCCTAGAAGTGCCCAGATGTAGAAGCAATGACCGACACGACCCAAACCTCAAGTAGAGGTTAACGGTTTCTGCCGCGTCCGCGGAGGGCGTAAAAGTAAAGAAGTGCAAAGAGATAACTCAGGCTAACGCAGGAGAACTTCCCCAACGACCAGTGTCCGGGGGTAAAAAGGATGAGCGAGCCTAAGCCGATCGAGATGAAGGCCATTCCTGCCGCCGCCTGCCGCAGGCCCCGCTCTCCCGCAAAGGCAGCAACGAGCGGAGCTAAAAGTGCCGGTATTAGAAAGGTCGCACCCATCAACCGCAGAGTCCATATCAGTTCATTGGTGAGCGCAGATATCGGATACCCGAAGATTTCAGCGACTGAGGCGGGACGGATAATGAGGGCGGCGGCTCCAAAGAAGGAGAGAGTCGCGGCGATGCGCAAGATGAGGGCAGCTCGTCGAACTAACACGGGCTAGCCTGCGAAGTCTTCTGGATTGATCTGGTCCAAGAACTCCCGAAAGCGCTCGACCTCTTCATTGGCCTGGGAAGCGTCCTCAGCTGGCATTTCAATGCCGGCCTCGTCGAGCAGCTCTTCGCTGGCCAGGATATTGCTCTGCATCCGTAGGGCTAAAGCAATCGCATCCGAGGGCCGCGCGGAAAGAACGAGTTCCTGGTTGGAATTATCTCGAAGAATTAAGTTTGCGTAGAAGACGCCATCTCGAAGTTCTGTCAGATGAACGGCGGTCAGTGTTCCATGAAAAATTTCGACAATCTCTTTCATAAGATCGTGTGTCAATGGCCGAGGAGGTATGACGCCTTGTTGCGCGAAAGCAATCGCAGTTGCCTCAACTGCTCCGACCCAGATTGGTAGAAATCGAGTTCCTTCCATCTCCTTGAGCAAGATGATGGGTTGGTTGGATGGCATTTCGACTCGCACACCCACGACCTCTACAAGAATCATGTCGCTACCGAAGGCGATGTAGTCCACCGCGTACCAACGCGGCATGAAGACGGACGGAAAGTGCAGCAATCTCCCGCTGAACTTCCTCTGCGCGAGCTTTCGCTTCCGCGCTCTTCTGTCGGGTCAAAGGCGTGATGACCTGCTCGATTAACCCGATCTCGCGATCAGCGGCCGATTTGAACGAGCGAAGATGACGAGGTTCAATTCCAAAACCAGCCATTTGCGTTACTGCGCGAGCAATAGCAAGGGCGTCGCCGTCATAGTGGCGACCACGAGGGGCAATCAATCCGTATGACTCGAGCTCGACGAGTTGCTCCTCCACTACCCCACTCGCCTTGAGAAGTTCTTCGCGTGAAAGTCGAAGATCACTGCTCTCGGCGAAACTCGCCGGTGCAAGTTCTCCGTCGACCGTAGCGAGGCGAGGAGCCGGAGATCCACCGGATCTTTGGGCGGGTTGCAATCCACGGTCCAGCGCGTCAAGGTTCTCTTTGATCACCCGAAGCGGCAAGTATTGATCTCTCTGAGCGAGAAGCACATAACGCAACCGTTCCAAATCGGAATTTGTGAATTTGCGATAACCAGATGGAGTTCGTTGAGGTTCAATCAAACCCTCTGACTCGAGGAAGCGAATCTTAGAAATCGTGATGTCAGGGAAATCCCCGCGGAGCTTTCCAAGCACTTCACCAATACTCAAATACGCGCGAGCCGGAACGCTCATTTTTTCCCCCCAAAGAAGAGCATGTGAAATTTTCCAATCTGTATTTCGTCACCGGCTGAAAGTTGAACTTCCAGAGTCGAGTATCCATTTACGTACGTGCCATTGAGACTTCCGAGATCCTTGAGATGAAAAGCCTTGTCCTGCATGCGCGAAACAATGGCGTGCTTGCGCGAGACGGTTACATCATCGAGAAATACTTCGCTCTCCGGAGATCGGCCAATTGTCGCCACATCCGTAAGCAAAAAACGTGCTCCTTTGCTGGGGCCACGATGGACAATGAGCATTCCATCATGCGATGAGAGTTTCGAAACAATCTCGCGCTCCTCATCATTGAGTTGAGTGAGATTTTCTTGTAGTCGATCAACTGGAATTTTCCCGGTCACTTCACGTGAGCCGAGATGGATAGTCGTCGTGAGTTCATGCTCGGGAACTTTCTCCATACCCGCGGCACTCCCTTCTAACTCAACATCAACTTGAGGATGACATTAGAGATGCAAGGTCTCAAGGTCAAGCCGTAAGTTGCACGTACTCCTGTGCTGAAAGAAGACCTTCTTCGCCACCAGTAACTTCAACTTCAATGATCCAACCTTGACCGTAGGGATCAGAGTTGAGAATTTCAGGATTTGCTGAAAGTGCGGCATTGACATTTGTTACTTTGCCAGTCAGCGGTGCGTAAAGTTCGGAAACACTCTTAGTGGATTCAACCTCTCCGAAGACTTTTCCAACGCTCACTTCATCTCCGACAGAGGGCAACTGGACATAAACAATGTCTCCGAGGGCACTCTGCGCAAAATCAGTGATGCCAATTCGCACGAGTGATGGGTTCTCAGTCTTTGCCACCCATTCATGCTCTCTGGTGTAACGCAACGCTAGTGGTGCTTCAGACACGTTCATCTCCTATCGAGGTTGTTAAGTGGCTACCTTACTTTGCATGAGCAATGGAGCGCCATCCCGTCCGAAAATAATCTAAACCCGTCACCAGGTATAACCCGATTCCCCACACCGCAAAACTCCAACCTGCGACAAAGGCCACCTCTCCCCAGCGCGTGGAGGACTTTGCCAGTAGCAAGAGCGGAAAGGAGTACATTAAATTGAATGTTGCAGCCTTTCCGAGAAAGGTGACCTTGAATGGTGGGATACCAAATCGGTTCATCACCAGTGTCATAACTGCCAAAATGAGATCCCGACCGACAAGCAATCCGATCACCCAGAGCGGAATTGCATCTCGTATATAGAGGACTATCAAAGTTGCGCCGATATAGAGGCGATCGATGGCTGGATCCATGAGTTCGCCCAAACGCGATTCCTGATTCCAGGCGCGTGCCAACTTCCCATCGAAATAGTCGGTCGCCCCGCCGATTATCAGAACAATGATGGCCGCGCCATCGGCATGTCGAGCCAGGGCCAGATATATAAAGAGCGGAACACCCAATCCGCGCAGCACCGTCAGGGCATTGGGCACTGTAAAAAGTGTGGACACGTCGGGGCGACAGGATTTGAACCTGCGACAACCAGACCCCCAGCCTGGTGCGCTACCAAGCTGCGCTACGCCCCGGTGACGATTTCTCGCCAGTGGAATATTAGTCGCGTTCGCGCACTCGTACAGATACCTGCAGCGGAGTACCTGGAAAGCCAAACTCCTCGCGAAGTCTGCGTTCGATGAAGCGTCGGTAAGAGCTCTCCAAAAACCCGGTGGTAAAGATTACAAACCGGGGTGGAGAGATCCCTGCTTGAGTCGCGTAGAGGATCTTCGGTTGCTTCCCCCCGCGTACGGGTGGCGGTGTCGCAGCAACGAGGGTTCCCAGGAACGAATTGAGCCTGCTGGTTGGGATCCGCTTCTCCCAACTACTCAGCGCGGTTCGAAGAGCGGGAGCCAAGCGGTCACGATGCCAACCGGTTTTGGCGGCAAGATTTACACGTTGCGCCCACTCAACTTGATCAAGGTGGCGGTCAATTTCGCGATCCAATGTTATTTGGCGATCTTCATCAACGAGATCCCACTTATTCATCACTATGACGAGTGCCTTGCCCGCTTCTTCAACCATCGTGATAATTCGCAAATCTTGCTCGGAAATTGGAACGGACCCGTCTAGTACCACGACGGCCACTTCGGCTCGTTCAAGTGCAACTTGCGTACGCAGTGTCGCGTAGTAGTCAGTGCCACTTTGCTGGTTGGCCCGTTTGCGAATGCCCGCGGTGTCGATAAAACGCCAGATTGACCCACCCAACTCAATTAACTCATCGACTGGATCTCGCGTGGTACCTGCCACGTCATCCACGAGGGCGCGCGTATTTCCCGCCAAGATATTAAGCAAACTGGATTTTCCAACGTTTGGGCGACCGATCAACGCAACTCGACGATACCCGTCTTGACTCTGGGCTCCCCCGACTTCGGGCATCACAGAAACTAAGCGATCGAGGAGGTCCCCGCTGTTGCGACCATGGAGCGCTGAGACGAATTGCGGTTCGCCCAACCCTAAATTCCAGAGCGAATGAGCCAAGGTCTCTTCGCGCGGACCGTCTACTTTGTTGGCGACAAGAATTATTGGCTTCTTCATTTTCCGTAATTCCCGAACAAGAATGTCGTCCTCATCGAGTGCGCCAACTTGCGCATCGATCACGAGAACTAAGACGTCCGCCTCATCCATTGCCAATTCAGCAATTGCGCTGACGCCCACGGAAATACCATCGGGTTTTGCTTCCCATCCCCCAGTGTCCATCACCATAAATTCGCGGCCATTCCACTCGCACTCATAGGTCACTCGATCACGTGTCACACCGGGAGTGTCCTCAACAATCGCTTCACGGCGACCGATAAACCTATTAATAAGAGTGGATTTTCCAACATTGGGACGCCCGAGAAGAGCGACTATCGGTAGTCCGAGAAGGCGCCGCTCCTTTAACAATTCCCAAATGCGCTGGGCGGTCTCCTCCAACGAAAGTTCGGTGGAGTCTATTTCAATTGCATCCTCGGCCTTGCTCAAGGGCGAACTCTTGCGAGTCGAATCCAAGTGATCCCTCTGCGCAAGCGAGTCGCTGACATCAGCCACTTGCTCGCCTTTAGAACTCTCATCCATTTCAAGGTCACGGCGTTGTGCTCTGGCAGTTAAATCGGCGGTGAGATAGATCTTCAGCGCAGCGTCCGGCGCGACAACCGTTCCGATATCGCGACCCTCAACCACTATCCCTCGGTTTGCACCTTTAATGAGTTTATGTTGAAGATCTAGCAGAAACGCACGCACTTCTGGATATGCACTTACTTGGCTGACGTGGTCGGTCACTTCTTGGGAGCGAATTCGAGAGGTGATGTCGACATCGCCGGCTAACAACCTCGGATCAGTCGGGTCAGTATGGAACTTCAAGGGTGAACGCTTAAGAGCAGCAATAATTTGTGACGGCTCTGTCAGCTTTCCTTTGAGGGCGAGCCAGGTTGCCCCACGATAGAGGGCACCTGTATCCAGGTACTCCCACCTGGCACGCCTGGCAATCGCGCGCGAAGTGCTCGACTTACCTGCCCCGCTTGGGCCATCTATAGCCAGAACAATGCCCATAGGGCGAGTCTAGTCGTGCCCATGGTGAGTTCAATTTCCTTAGATCAATTTTGGAAGATGCACGTTCCATCCATGCAATTCCAAGTGCGCGGCTAACCGTTCGGCATCATTTTTTGAAAGAGCTAAGGTAATTAAACCGGTGAACTGTCCCGGTGAGTGTTCAATGGAGAGATCCTCAATATTGACGTTGGCCTGCTCGCACTCCAGAAAAAGTCGACTCAACTGTCCAGGTTTATCCTCGATAACAATCGGCAGGTACGAGTAATCCCTAGGAGTGCCACCGTGCTTGCCTGGAATCCTGGTTCGCCCCGCTTGGCCCTGCGAGAGAAAGGTTTCAACTGCATCTTCGTCACCAATTTCGCCAATGAAGGCCTCCAACTCATTCTTCAATTTCGTCAAGAGAGGCAGGATGTGAGCTCGGTTGCTTCCAATGATCTCCCGCCAGAGAGCGGGGTCAGACGCTGCAATTCGAGTTGAATCTCGTAGCCCCTGTCCAGCTAGCGCGAGCCAATTCTCCGGTGCATTCTTGAGTTGCTTGGCCAAGAGGGATGCAGATATCTGGGGCAGATGCGAAACCAGGGCCACGGCGCTGTCATGCTCATCCGCCGTCATCTTGATCGCAGTTGCTCCCAGAAGATCAATGAGAGCCAGGACGATCTCACAAACATCCATACCAGTTGCCGGTGTGGGTGTATAGATCCACGGACGCCCAGCGAAAAGGTCGGCGCGCGCAGCTTCCGGTCCTCCAATTTCCCGTCCGGCCATGGGGTGAGTGCCACAGAATCGCTCTGACATTCCAGGAATTCTTTCAATTTCAGCAAGAGGTTTAGCCTTTGTACTGCCAATATCTATGAATGTCGCCTTTGGATTCAGTTCAAACTCACTCGCAATGACCTCTACAAGGCGGGAGGAAGGTAGGGCAAAGATCACAATTTCGGCGTCTTCTCCCCCATCAAGTGGGCCAACCAAGTCTTGAGCTAGGGAGACTCTATGCGGATCAGAATCAATCATTTTGACTCGAAAACCCGCCGAGGAGAGAGCGAGGGCAATGGACGTTCCAATCAAGCCTGAACCAAGGATCCGCACCCTTGTCTGAGGAATAAGCACGCTCACTGGGCCAGATCTCGACGTAAAGCGACGGCACCTCTAAGGTAAATATGTGATATTTGGTCCCTAGTACGCTCAGTTTCACAGTGAAGTAGCACCCGAATTACCCTCGAAAGTGCGCCCGGAACATCAATTTCCGAGGCACAGAGGAGGGGAACCGCCCCGAATCCAACTTCACGGGCAGCGGCGGCTGGGAAATCTGCCGTGAGATCGGGGGTCGAAGTTAGGATCACCGAGATCACTTCCTCCGGTGTGAGCCCATTGGCAAACATGACTGCTTCGAGGAGTTCCTTCACGCCTGTGTGGATTGCACTGGTGGTATTTGAATCAACCTGGATAGCACCTCGAATAGCTCGCACGCTCATGGGCACAGGGTACCTCCTCCAAAGTGTGAAGCGCCTTACAAATAGGTGTTTCCCATTAAATATCTACGTCTTTTTATTACTTTATCGATTAACCTTTTAAACATCTTTTCGTCCTCAAACGGGCCTATCCCACCCGAACGAATAGTCGATAAATAGTTATTCATGACATTAAACGAGCGTAAAATCCTGAGTAAATATCGACAAATCCTCTTTAGTTTGAATTTGAATAGCGACTTATCTCTTTATCGTTATAGTTGAATATCTTTAAATAGCGATAAATCGCTAAAGATTTAAAGCCTTACGTAGATTTGCCAACTCGGCCTTATTGAGGTCGCGCCATCGTCCTTCCAACACATCCCCCAGAAGGATGGGACCGAAGCGAGTACGGATCAGCCGGAGAACGTCCACCCCCACAGCTTCCATCAAGCGACGGATGATGTGATAGCGGCCCTCATGGATGGTGACCTCGATCCATGAGGGTGAGAGTTCCTTAAATTCCAGGACACGCCCCAAGCCATCCTCGAGTTCGATTCCCTTGAGAAGTCTCGCCTGCGCATCTTTGGGTAATTTGCCGGCATATTGAATCAAGTAAGTTTTCTCTAATCCGTAAGAAGGATGGGTCGCCCGGAAGGTCATTTCTCCATCATTTGTCAGGAGAATAAGCCCCTCACTCTCCTTGTCCAAACGACCCACGTGGAAGAGGCGTTCGGTTCGAAGGGAGATAAAGTCGGAGAGAGAAGGTCGTCCCTCAGGATCGTACATGGTAGACACAACACCTCTTGGTTTATGAAGTGCAAGATAAGTCTTAGTCATACTCTGTGTAATTGTCTCACCATCAACCATGACTACAGAGTTCTCTGGGTCAACTTTGGTTCCGAGTTCGCGAACAATTTCCCCATCTACGCTGACTCGACCATCATGAATGAGTTCGTCGGCACCACGACGGCTAGTAATGCCGGCGTCGGCAATCACCTTATTGAGGCGGGTTAGTGACATGGGATCCAATCTAAAGAGCAAGAGGAGCAGTCTACCGCCGTAAAGTCCTCATAAATTCCGCCCCTTGAGAGGGAACAGAAGGAAAATCAGTCGGTGAGAGCGCCGAGTACTTCGTCCAAACGGTCCAGATCTGGCAGGTATGGCGCCAGGGCGGGCAGGTCGGTGAGAGCGTTGAGGCCCAATCGTTCTAGAAAGTACGAGGTGGTCCGGTAAAGAATGGCTCCGGTCTCATGCTCAAGACCGGATTCTTCAACAAGACCCCGGGTGATAAGGGTTTTCATCACCGCTTCTACGTTCACTCCCCTGATCGCCGAAACTCGCGCCCGGGAAACGGGTTGGCGATAGGCCACGACTGCGAGAGTCTCTAGAGCTGCCTGGGTGAGGCGTGATTGCTGACCATCCAGGACGAATTTCTCCACAACGGCGGAGTACTCGGGCCGGCTGTAGAAGCGCCATCCGCCATTAATAGCCCGGAGCTCAAAACCGTGATTCTCGTACTCTTCCTGTAAACGAAGAAGCCCGGCGGTGATCGCATCGACGGGCGATTCCAACACCTGTGCAAGGGTAAGTTCGGTGACGGGTTCATCGACAACCATCAAGATCGCCTCAATCGAACGTTCAAGTTCAAGATCAGACATCTGACCCCTCCTCTGTCTCATTTTCCTCTGGAATTACCGGCAGATCGAACTCATCACCGGCTTCAATATCCCCGGTGCTAGGACCAATCCAACTAATTTGCAGTTCGCCTAGTGAAACTACCTGGTCGAATCGGAGAGCACCTTGTCGATAAAGATCCAACAGGGCTAGAAAACGGGCGACCACAACAAGTGTGCTCTCCGCCTCGGCCACAAGGTGGCGAAAACTCATGGAACGGGATCGGCGCAGCATCTCTACGACCCATTTAGACTCCTCAGCCACGCTTACCAGCGGTAAGTGAAGATGCTCCATGGCAACGCTAGGAGTGACTTTAGGGGCTAAGACACGCTCGGCTATGGCGGCAAATCGCTCCGCACCAACCCCAATGAGGACCTCTGGCAGGAGCGCAGAGAGCGAGGAATCGAGGGCAACCACCCGAGCAAAGGCCTTGTCTTGCAGAAGAATTCGATCGTGGAAGGTGGAAGCAATTTCTTTGAAGGCTCGGTATTGGAGAAGACGCGCAAAGAGGAGGTCTCGCGCTTCCAAGAGTGCCAGGTCGGCCTCATCCTCGACTTCCCCGCTGGGCAATAGCCGGGCAGCTTTAAGATCGAGCAGAGTTGCCGCCACCACAAGGAATTCCGTGGCCTGATCCAACTGCCAGCCTTCGCCAGATTCTTCCAGGGCGCGAATGAAGGAGATGAATTCATCTGTCACCGCTCCTAAAGCAACCTCGGTGATATCCATTCGGTGGCGCGAGATGAGCTGAAGGAGGAGATCAAAGGGTCCTTCAAAATTCTCCAGATGAACGGCAAAGCCAGCACTGACTTCGTGATGTACATCCGGCGAGGCAGTTTCCACCTGCGAACGGTACTTCACATTTGACCCGCCCAGGCGCACTTGCCCCGTATTGAGCGTATGCGTAGAGTCGCGCCTAAAGACGGCAGAGAGGTTTCTCGATTGAGCGTTAAATCGACATTTGATGATGATGTGGCCACCACATCCACCCTGCTCAAGAAGAGTCCAAAAAATTGGCCGGTTCCCAAACCGTTGACCAAACATGGACCAGCCAAGATCATTCCCATCGTCAACCAGAAAGGTGGCGTAGGAAAAACGACGACCACAATCAACCTAGGTGCGAGTTTGGCGGAATTGGGTCGGCGGGTACTTCTGGTCGACTTCGACCCGCAAGGAGCTCTCTCAGTGGGACTTGGAGTCAACGCGCACGAGCTCAAATTGCAAGAAACCGTCTACCAAGTGCTGATGGATCCCCGTTCAGACATTGAAAAAATTATTCTGAAAACTTCAATTCCTGGGATGGATCTCCTGCCTGCCAATAAGGAACTTGCGACCGCAGAAGTCACTCTCGTCAACGAGATGGGCCGAGAGAATTTCCTCAAAAAAACCCTATCAACGATCCGTGATTATTACGACGTGATTCTCATTGATTGCCAACCAACCCTAGGACTTCTTACCCTCAACGCACTCACGGCGGCCGACGGTGTGATTGTGCCTTTGCAGTGCGAGTTTTTTGCGTTGCGTGGCTTCGCTCAACTGCAAGAGAATCTCGAAAAGGTGCGGATCAATCTCAATCCCTCACTCAAATTGATCGGCATTCTCGCCACAATGTACGATAGAAAAACTCTGCATAGTCGTGAAGTCTTGGAGCGAATTCTCGAGGCATTTCCAGAAAGTGTTTTTGAAACAGTCATTGCACAGACTGTACGTTTTCCCGAAACGACAGTTGCTGGCGAACCAATCACCACCTACGCCAACAGTTCGGGTGGTGCAGCATCGTATAGAAGACTTGCACGCGAATTAATCGCAATCGGAGGAGTCAGATGAGTCGAAGAGCTAGTTTGCCCGGTGCTGATGAGTTGTTTCGTTCTACCACTCCTGCACTGACAGCTGTACGTGATGCCTCATCTGATACAAGCACCGCACCAGTAGTGACTCAAGTTCAAAACGCAACTGCTCCCGTCGTGCGCCCAACTACAAAGGGTGTTCGCACCACGCCACGTCGTCGTGTATCTGCTCTTGATCGTTCACCTAGCGGTCGCGAATCCCACGCAGAAAAGATAACCGTCTATCTCTCCCCCGAGGAACTCTTCGACTTGGACCAGGCGCGACTTCTACTTCGTGGCGATCTGGGATTAGCGGCCGATCGCGGACGAATTGTTCGCGAGTCGATTGCAGTGATCATCGCCGATCTTGAAGCTAAAGGTGAGCAAAGTATTTTGGCAAGACGACTTCGAGGGTTATAAAACTATCTGGCCCGAGGGTGCGCCAAACTATAAGTCTCTCGAACCTTATCGATCGTGATCAACGTGTAGATTTGCGTAGTCGTGACAGAGGCGTGTCCTAACAGTTCTTGAACCACGCGAATGTCTGCGCCTCCATCTAACAGATGAGTCGCATACGAATGTCGAAATACATGTGGAGATACTTTGCCAGGAACGCCCGCCGCTTTTGCCGCATTGAGCACAAACTGCCATGCGGATTGCCTACTCAACCGCGTCCCTCTCTGATTGAGGAAGAGGGCGTTTGTTCTCTTTGAAGAGTTCTGAACCAACAGTGGGCGGGTGCGGGTGAGATAGTCCTGCAAGGCTGCACTTGCATAACTTCCTAACGGCACTATCCGTTCTTTTCCGCCTTTACCAAGCAATTTGAGGGTTTCGATCTGTAAGCCCTCATTTGCGAGTTGGTGGACATCAGATAAATCAAGGTTCACTATTTCACTGATACGCGCGCCGCTGCCGTAGAGAAGTTCGAGGAGGGCCCGATCACGGATACTAATCGGACTACCTTCATGGTATGCCGCCTCGATCATCGAAACGATCTGCGCAACTGTGAGTGCTTTGGGCAGCCGGCGCATTTGCTTTGATTTCTCGAGCTCGGTTGTTGGATCCGATATCCCCTTCTCGCGAGATAGATAACGAAAGAAAGTCCGCATAGTAGAAAGGATTCGACTAATACTGGACTGACTCAATTTTTCGGCTTTTAGCCAAGTTTGAAAAGATTGAAGAGTCTTCGAGTCAACTTCATCCAAATCGAGTCCGTCGGCTTGCAAAAAATTTGCAAGCCGACGCAAGTCTCGCTTATATGCAGCAATCGAATTGTCAGCCAGTCCGCGCTCAACACGCAGGTGATCTAAGAAATTATGTGATTCCTTTTCGAAATCCATAATATCTCAACCACTCGTTTATGAGGCTAGCTGCACAAATTCGTAGCCATGCGCGGTCGCGACAGCTTCGTAGTAAACTTTTCCCTCATGGACGTTTAATCCGAGTGCCAGATTTCGATCGCTATTGACTGCATCCATCCAACCTTTGTTGGCGATCGCAAGTGCGAAAGGAAGCGTTGCATTGGTAAGTGCATACGTTGAAGCAACAGGAACCGCGCCCGGCATATTTGCGACACAGTAAAAAATGCTTCCGTGCACGAGGAAGGTAGGATCTGCGTGAGTTGTTGCATGCGAGTCTTCGAAGCATCCACCCTGATCAATGGCGATGTCTACAAGCACGGAACCTGCCTTCATTTTCTTTACTTGTGCGTTGCTCACGAGTTTCGGAGCTTTAGCTCCATGAACAAGTACAGCGCCAACTACTAGGTCCGCTTGAGAGATCTCTCGGTCAATTGCGTAATGCGAAGCCGCTAAAGTCTTGATACGGCCGAGGTAGACGCTGTCGATGTACTGCAACCGAGAAATACTTCTATCGATCACGGTCACGTCTGCACCCATTCCCATAGCGATAACCGCTGCATTCAAGCCAGCAACACCTCCGCCGATGACAACAACTTTCCCTGGAGCAACACCGGGGACTCCTCCCAGGAGTACGCCTCTGCCGCCATTTGGCTTTTGCAGGGCAAAGGCACCCACCTGGGTTGCCATACGTCCAGCCACCTCGCTCATGGGTGCAAGAAGTGGCAATTGACCGTTTACCTCTACGGTCTCATAAGCGATAGCCGTCGTACCGCTAGCGATAAGAGCATCAGTACACGGTTTCGAGGCAGCAAGATGAAGGTAGGTGAAAAGGGTCTGGCCCTTACGCATAAGGGGGTACTCAGCGGCAATGGGCTCTTTCACCTTCAAAATGAGATCAGCCTGCGCCCAAATCTCCTGTGCACTCTGGCGAATGTTCGCGCCGGTTGAAATGAAATCCTCGTCTGTAATCGCTGACCCAAGTCCTGCCCCGCTCTCCACAATGACCGAGTGGCCAGCACGCACGAATTCGCTAACACCTTCCGGGGTGATGGCTACTCGGGACTCTTGACTCTTTATCTCTTTTGGAACGCCAACAATCATTTCCGACTCCTATAGTTGAAATATTTTTGTCTCACCAGCCTACCCTGGCTCATCGGTGGATCTGACTACTCCTCAATTGCGACGTTTTTGACCGTGATTGCGGCAGAAATCAACCCTGAAAAGAGAGGGTGCGGATGGGTTGGGCGGGATTTGAACTCTGGATGGGCTTGGGTCCCGACGTAATATGGGTGAAGGTCCATGGGCAACTCAACAAATTCGACCAAATCACGTTCCGGGTAGATTCCCGAAAAAACCAGACCAGAGGCAAGCAACTGATCGCGGTAAGAGTTATTCACTTCATACCGGTGGCGATGGCGCTCGGAAATTTCAGTGGACCCGTAGGCATTCGCGACCACTGAACCTGGCTGCAAGATTGATCTATAAAGTCCAAGACGCATGGTGCCGCCCATATCCCCCTCACCCGAAACGGCGGCCTGCTGATCCACCATGGTCGAGATCACTGGAGAGTCGGTATCGGGTGCAAACTCCGCAGAATTCGCATCCGCAATTCCTGCCAAATTCCTTGCCGCCTCAATCACCATGCACTGCAATCCAAGGCAGAGTCCTAAGGTCGGAATTTTCATTTTACGAGCAAAATGCAAAGCTCCGATCTTGCCTTCAATGCCACGCACACCAAATCCTCCCGGGACGCATATTGCGTCAACATCGGAGAGGTGCGTGGTCGCACCTTCCCAAGTCTCGCACTCATCACTAGCAACCCATTTGATATCCACTTTGGCGTTATTTGCAAATCCCCCGGCGCGCAATGCTTCGGTGACAGAGAGATATGCATCGGGTAAATCTATGTATTTTCCAACAAGTGCTACGCGCACATGGTGAGCTGGATGATGAACCTTCGCAAGAAGTGCGTCCCACTCACGCCAGTCAACATCCTTGAAGGGAAACCCCATTCTCCTTACGACATAGGCATCAAGTCCTTCAGAGTGAAGGACTTTTGGAATGTCATAAATGGAGGGCGCATCAACCGCCGCCACTACTGCTTCCAGATCTACGTCACACATCAGAGAGATCTTCTTCTTCACTGAAATTGGAATTTCACGATCTGATCGAATAACAATTGCATCAGGAGTAATACCAATACTTCGCAGAGCCGCCACGCTATGTTGCGTGGGCTTGGTCTTCAATTCTCCGGACGGGCCAATGTAAGGCACGAGTGAAACATGCAAATAGAAGACATTTTCCCGACCGACTTCCTGACGGATCTGTCGAGCTGCTTCAAGAAAAGGTTGGGATTCGATGTCGCCAACGGTGCCGCCAATTTCAGTAATAACCAGATCAATATCGGGCGCGGCCATCGCACGGATTCGCTCTTTAATTTCGTTGGTAATGTGAGGAATGACTTGGACGGTTTCGCCCAGGTATTCCCCTCTTCGTTCGCGAGCGATCACACGCGAATAAACCTGCCCTGTAGTGACATTTGCGGAGCCGTGGAGATTGGTGTCAAGGAACCGCTCGTAATGTCCGACATCCAAGTCCGTCTCTGCGCCATCATCGGTCACAAAAACTTCACCATGTTGAAACGGATTCATAGTTCCGGGATCCACATTGAGATAAGGATCGAGTTTCTGCATCGTGACACGGACACCGCGAGAACGGAGTAATCGCCCCAAACTGGATGCGGTGAGACCTTTTCCGAGGCTTGAAGCCACGCCCCCGGTTACGAATAAATGCTTAGTCACATGAGGTTGGCCCATGGGAGACCAACCTATCACCATCCCAGTACAAACCCCTTATCCCCGAAAAGACACGCGCGTTAATGGCGCATTGCAAGAAGTTCCGCGGCATGTTGACGTGCACTCTTGGAGTCTTCGTGGCCGGCGAGCATGCGGGCAATTTCTTCAATTTGGGATTCCCCGTTTACCTGGATCACATCACTCTGGCCTACAACGCCGTCGCTATTTTTTTGTACAACGAAATGTGAGTCTGCCCAGGCAGCGACCTGCGGCAGGTGTGTGACAACTATTACTTGCGCCTGCCGGGAAAGTTCGAAAAGACGCCTGCCCACTTCGATGGCCGCTTTGCCTCCAACTCCCGCATCGACTTCATCAAAGATATATGTCCCGACGGGCTGTGATGCCGCCAGTACCACTTCGAGAGCCAACATGATTCGCGAGAGTTCGCCGCCGCTGGCCCCTTTAGCAACTTGCACCTTAGGGCCATCCACATGTCCTTGAATTGTCATGACAACTTCGTCTGCCCCCATCACGGTGAAACCATCTGGCGTCGACAATTTTTTGTACTCAGGCGAACTCACTGCGCAGAAGAATTGAGTGTGCGGCATGGAGAGAAGATGAATCTCCTTGGTGACAGCAGATGACATCTCTTCGGCACTGCTCGATCGGATTCTTGAAAGTCGTTCTGCGTTCTTAACAAGGGTGGTGAAAAGCTCGCGCAGTTCTGCTTCCATCGATGAAATTCTCTCTTCGCCTCCCGACAAGTCCTCAATCGCCTCTGCCACTTCTTCGTTGCGCGTAATCAATTCGCGAATTTGATCATCAGTTTCACCACTTGTCGCATACCTTTTCAAAAGGGCGTTAATCTCGGCACGTCGAACTTGCGCGGCTTCCAATCGAACCGGGTCCGCTTCCAAATCCTGCAAATAAGCGTGCGCACTCTGGGTCGCATCCGACAAAAGGAAATAACTCTCTGAAACCGCATTCAATATCTCGGCAATCTTTGAATCTTTCTGAGCCACGGATTCTAGGTTCCGCTTGGCTTGGGCAAGAGAGTCGATCACGTTCGACTCATCATCAAAGAGCAATCGCGCAGAGTCTTCAACCCCCGCTCTTAATGATTCGACGGATGAGAGGCGAGATATCTCCTGAATCAAATCTTCCATCTCCCCTGCGAGGGGCTTCACTTTAGAAAATGCCTCGGCGAATTCCCGAAGCGCGTTAATCTCCTTCTCGCGGCCAGCGGCATTGGTTCGGAGACCAGATATCTTGATTTTCAATTGGTTGTAAGCCTCAAATGATTCCTGATACTTCGCCAGAGCTTCGGCAAGAGATGACCCCGCAAACCGATCGAGGATCTCTCGTTGCTTGGCGACTTTGGTGATGCTCATGCTTGCGGACTGACCATGGACTTCAATCAACCGTTCGCCCAGTTCATTGAGTGTGCCCGCTGGAACAGAGATCCCTCCAGCAATTGCCTTGCTTTTCCCATCGGCACTCAGAGTCCGCGTGAGGATCAAGGACCCGTCTTCGACATCAGCGCCGACCTCAGCAGCAAACTCTTCGACATCGGTAGAAATCTGAAAGGTCGCGCTAGCGATTAGCCGCTCTCTCCCCTTCCTCACAAGTGATGCGTCTGCCTTGCCTCCGAGAACGAGTGAGAGCGCCGTCAGGACCATTGTCTTACCCGCACCAGTCTCACCAGTGAGTACTGTAAAACCTGGACCCAGTTCTAATGTTGCGTCTTCAATAACCCCTAAGCCGCGGATAGAAATTTCTTCCAGCATCGTATGATCACTCACCACGCCAGCCTTCAATGGGGAGTTTGAATTTAGCCACAAGTCGATCGGTGAAGAGAATTTCTTTCACATGAGCCAGACGGACAGTATCCGGATCCTTGGTCATCGTTACTCGATCGCCGACCTGCAAGGAAAATTTGCGGCGTGAATCCGCCGAGAGGAGTGCGGTCGTTGACTCAAGATCAACCACAATATTTGACTCCGGCGAGACGACCATGGGCTTTGAAAAAAGTGCGTGGGCCGAAATTGGCAGGACGACCAGCGCTTGCACTTCCGGCCAAACTATAGGTCCACCGGCGGAGAATGCATAAGCGGTCGAACCTGTGGGGGTCGAACAAATCAAGCCGTCACAACTCCAACGTGAGAGAGGACGCTGATCGATCTGCACAAATAGTTCGACCATCGTTGTTTCATTCCGCTCAATAGTCACTTCATTGAGCGCCCATCCCTGGTCGACAACTTTTCCGTCTCTCTCCACTGAATACGCGAGAACGAGACGCTGATCGGT
>JBAZYI010000026.1:0-20341 GCA_041659345.1 Candidatus Nanopelagicaceae bacterium
CGCGTGCAATTCTCCTAGAGACAGAGGGAGAGGACTGGGATCCACAAGGCACCGCAGCTGCTCTTGTTGAGGCAATCACGGCGGAAGAGACTAATTTCGATCTTCTGCTCTTCGGTGCAGAATCGGCCGATAGTGCCGGATATCAAATTCATATCCGTGTAGCCCATGCCCTTGGCCGTCCGATAGTGACAAACGTCAAAAGCATGAGAATTGAAAATGGCATCGCACATTGCGAAAGAGTTGTCGGAACTGTCCGCGAACTTTACGAGGTTCCGCTGCCTGCAGTCATCACTGTCCGCGACGGTCTCAATATTCCGCGCTATCCATCTGTCCCTGGTCGCATTCAAGCGCGTAAGAAACCCATTGACCACAAGAAACCGACTCCACGCGTGCCAAAGTTGGAGAAAGTCTCTCTCAGTGTCGTACCTTCCAATTCTGCCGGTGCGCAAGTTCTCGGTAACGGAGTTGCGGCAGTTCCCGCATTAGTCGATGTGCTTCGAACGATTGGAATACTCGCATGATTTTGGTGTTAATCGATCACGATATGGGCGAACTGGATCCCTTGTCGCTTCGAGCGCTCACGAGTGCACGTACGCTCTCTGCTGACGTCCAAGCTGTTGTCATCGGCGCAGCGGGGGCAGGTTTGGCCGGAGTTGTTGGGGAGTATGGATCAAGCATTCTTCACGTCGCCACTCACTCGGGGCTCACCGATTACACGCCGGCTGCAAGTGGAAGGGCGCTGGCTCAATTAGTCGAAAGATTGAGACCTGCCGCAGTCTTAGCCGCAGGCAGTCCGCGTGGCAATGAGCAACTAGCCCACCTGGCAACTTTCCTGGATCTTCCAATGGCGGCCGAATGCAGCTCAATCACATTGAGCACGTCACCAGATGTTCCGCATTCAGTTACCCGTGCACGTTGGGCGGCAAACCTCATGGAGGATGCATACGTCCATTCAGAGTTGCTTATTGCTTCGGTTCTCGCCTTCTCTGTTGAAGCCCATCCCGTAGCTGGATCACCCGCGGCACAAGTTGAGAATTTTGAGCCTCTCCTCGAGCCTTCCGATCTTCTTGTTCGGGTTATGGGCCGCGGTGGTGATACATCAAAAGGCGGTGTCACACTGGCGGATGCAAAAGTGATTGTCTCTGGTGGTCGAGGAGTGGGCGGACCTGCAGGTTTTGCGCAGCTTGAAGAACTTGCTGCACTGCTCGAAGGAACCGTCGGATGTTCGCGCGTCGTGACGAGTGCTGGATGGCGCCCTCATGCCGAACAAGTTGGACAGACCGGGACAAAAGTCGCACCGGACCTTTATATAGCCGCTGGCATCAGTGGGGCGATGCAACACATTGCCGGTTGCAAGAACAGCAAAACCATAGTGGTTATTAATACAGATCCCGAAGCACCAATTATGGCGTATGCAGATTACGCAATTATCGGCGATCTTCATCAAGTTATTCCTGCACTCACCGCAGCCATTAAAGCTAACAAGAGATAAGAGGACTATAAAAGTGTCAGATATCGAAATTGCACAGTCGGCCACCATGAAACCAATTGCGGAGATTGGGGCGGCACTTGGAATAGATCCAACACAGCTTGAACCCTATGGACACTACAAGGCGAAGGTCTCTCTCAAATATTTGGACTCACTTCCAAAGCGAGCAGATAGCAAATTAATTCTTGTGACCGCCATCAGTCCCACCCCGGCAGGGGAAGGAAAGACAACAACCACTGTTGGGTTAGGCGATGCACTTCGTCATATTGGCAAAGACGCCATGATCTGCCTGCGCGAACCGTCACTCGGTCCAGTCTTCGGGATGAAAGGTGGAGCCGCAGGTGGCGGCTATGCGCAAGTCGTTCCCATGGAAGATATCAATCTTCACTTCACCGGGGATTTCAGCGCGATTGCGTTGGCCAACAACCTGCTTGCTGCGCTGCTGGACAACCACATTCATCATGGCAACATTTTGAATATTGATGTCAGAAGAGTCGCATGGAAGCGCGTTGTCGATATGAATGACAGAGCGCTTCGCGAGATAGTGGTTTCACTCGGTGGGGTAGGCAACGGTTATCCACGCCAGGACGGATTCGACATTGTTGTGGCATCCGAGATTATGGCGATCTTCTGCCTGGCCACCTCAATCGAGGATTTAAAGGAGCGGATCGGCAAAATTGTGGTGGCATACAACCGTGATAAGAAGCCCATCCTGGCGAGTGACCTCAATGCCCAAGGGGCGATGACGGTCATCCTCAAAGACGCTTTCCAGCCAAACCTGGTTCAGACTCTAGAGAACACGCCAGCTTTCGTTCACGGTGGTCCATTTGCGAACATCGCCCACGGTTGCAACTCCGTTGTTGCTACAACCTCTGCACTCAAGCTCGCAGACTACGTAGTGACTGAGGCTGGATTTGGCGCCGATCTGGGTGCGGAGAAATTTATCGACATTAAGTGCCGCAAGTCCGGGTTGCGACCATCGGCCTGTGTACTTGTGGCTACGATCCGCGCGCTTAAATACCATGGTGGCGCAGATTTGAAGACAATTACCGAAGAGAACCTAAAAGCACTTGATGCTGGCATTGTTAACCTAGAGAAGCATGTTTCCAATATTAGAGATGTATATGGCTTACCTGTGGTTGTCGGGATCAACCACTTCACGAGTGATACTGAGGCTGAAGTAGTACTCCTCCGAAAGAGGGTCGAAGCGCTCGGTGTGAGAATTGTCCTTGCGACCCATTGGGCAGATGGTGGTAAAGGTGCCACAGACCTTGCGCAGGCAGTAGTAGAACTCTGTGATCAGAAGAGCGAAGTCACCTTCGTTTACCCGGATGAGGCAACGCTCTGGGAGAAAGTGAACGCCGTGGCAACGCGTGTGTATGGCGCATCAGAAGTCACCGCAGATTCGAAGGTGCGGGCCAAGATTAAAGAATTACAGGAATCTGGATATGGCCATTTTCCAATCTGCGTTGCAAAGACCCAGTATTCATTCTCTACTGATGCAGCACTACGTGGCGCGCCAACGGGTCATTCGATCAACATACGAGAAGTGCGACTTTCCGCCGGGGCTGAATTCATTGTGATGGTCTGTGGTGAGATTATGACAATGCCCGGTCTGCCGAAGGTTCCATCAAGTGAGCGCATTGACTATGTGGATGGAAAAGTGGTGGGGTTGTTCTAATGTCATTCACACCTTGGTCAAAGGAATCGGCATCGGCCGTTCTGGATACCACCCGCCTTGAACCAGGACCGGTTCTCATTTCCTTGCAAGCATTGCAAGAAGAGTTCGGCTATGTCCATGCAGAGGCAGTGGCTCTTGTGGCCGAGGCGTGCAATGTTTCTCGCGCAGATGTTCATGGAGTGCTCACTTACTATCATGACCTACGAAGGACACCTCCGCCAGAAAATATCGTGAGTATTTGCGGTGCAGAGGCTTGTCAGTCGGTGGGTGCTCGAGAACTTATTGCGGGCGCCAAGAAATCACTTCCGCGTGAGGTTGAGATTAAGGAAGTCTTCTGCTTTGGAAACTGCGCATTAGGTCCTGCGGCCAGCGTCAACGGCAGACTCATTGGTCGCGCCCGTGTGGCGGATCTTTTTGCACATCTCAAGGGCAGTGGCAAAGAATGAACCAGATACGTATCTACGTGCCGAAAGACTCAGCTGCACGGTCAGTGGGTGCGGATGATGTCGCGCAGGCTATTGAGCGCGAATCGGTCCAACGAGGGCTCTCCATCACCATTATTCGAAATGGCTCGCGCGGTGCACTCTGGTTGGAGCCACTTGTTGAAGTGGAGACCGAAACAGGTCGCATGGCGTACGGGCCTGTTCGGGTAGAAGAAGTTGCCTCTTTATTTGATTCCGGTTTTCAACTAGGTCGCGAGCATCCTCTCTCGCTCGGACTCACAGAGGACATTTCTTGGCTTGCCAGACAGGATCGGTTTACTTTTGAGCGAGTTGGGCTCATTGATCCACTTTCCATTTCCGACTATCAAAACAGCGGTGGACTGGTGGGTCTTAGAAGAGCACTAGAGATGGAAACAGACGCAATCGTGGCGGAGGTAACTGACTCAGGGTTGCGCGGTCGTGGTGGCGCAGGTTTTCCCGCTGGCATCAAGTGGAGAACGGTGCTCGCAACACCGGGTGAGCAGAAATTCATTTGCTGCAATGCAGATGAGGGGGATAGCGGAACATTTGCCGACCGGATGTTGATGGAGGGCGATCCCTTCACTCTCCTAGAAGGTATGACAATTGCGGGGGTCGCTGTCGGGGCCACTGAAGGAGTCATCTACATTCGTTCGGAGTATCCCGACGCGATTTCGACAATGCGCGAAGCCGTTGAAATTGCACGAGAGTTTGGGTGGTTAGGGAAAAGCGTTTTAGGAAGTGCTCATTCATTTGATATCCGCGTACGCACCGGTGGCGGATCATATGTTTGTGGCGAAGAGACGGCGATGTTGGAGAGTATCGAAGGAAAACGCGGCGTCGTTCGTTCGAAGCCGCCCCTTCCCGCGATTCAGGGCCTCTTTGGAAAACCAACCGTTATCAATAACGTCCTCACCCTTGCCACTGTGCCATCGATTCTTGCCAAGGGTGCCGCCTCGTACTCGGGAAGAGGTGTTGGTCGCTCCCTCGGTACTCAAGTCTTCCAACTCGCAGGAAATATCGCACAAGGTGGAATTGTCGAAACTGCCTTCGGTGTCACTCTAGATACCTTGGTCAACGATTTTGGCGGGGGGACACTAAGCAAGCGTCCAGTGAGAGCTGTGCAAATTGGCGGCCCGCTCGGCGCCTATTTGCCCGTCTCTGCGTTCAATGTATCGATGGATTATGAATCACTGATCGCTGCAGGTGGAATGTTGGGCCACGGCGGGGTTGTGGTCTTTGACGAGAGCGTCGACATGGCGGTGCAGGCGAAATTCGCGATGGAGTTCTGCGCCATTGAGTCCTGCGGAAAGTGCACGCCGTGCCGTCTCGGTTCTACGCGCGGGGCTGAGACCCTTGAGAAGATCATGCAGGGGGAGAACGTAGAGGGGAATAAGAGGCTGCTCTTAGACCTCTGCGAAGTGATGACCGATGGCTCTCTCTGTGCGATGGGGGGGCTTACGCCGCTTCCTGTAAAGAGCGCGATGCTACATTTTGAGGAAGACTTCGCAGTACGGAGAGAGGTCAAGCAATGACGCTACTAATGGAGCCCGATTACGGCACCCCGGCGAGCAAGCGGACCGAGCTTGTGCACGTTGAAATTGACGGGATCACAGTGGAGATTCCTGCCGAGACTTCAATCATGCGGGCATCTGAGATTGCTGGGATTTCTATTCCCAAACTCTGTGCGACAGATAGTCTCAAGGCTTTTGGGTCGTGTCGTTTATGTGTTGTTGAAATTGATGGCCGAAACGGAACACCATCTTCTTGCACGACTCCAGTTTCCGAGGGAATGAAAATCTCTACCAGTAGCGAACGCATTGATCGGATTCGCCAGGGAGTGATGGAGCTTTACCTCTCGGATCACCCTGCGGTTTGTGCGTCGGGTGATGAATGCGAAGTACACGGGATGGCCAAACGAGTGGGCCTGAATGAAGTCCGGTATTCAGGAAGCACGCACTTGGATTTACCTAAAGATGAGTCCAATCCCTATTTCACTTTTGATTCGACAGAGTGCATAGTCTGTAATCGCTGTGTACGTGCATGCGATGAAGTTCAGGGCACCTTCGCACTCACTATTGAAAACCGTGGATTTGAGGCACGTGTTTCCTCATCTGGCACATCTTTTATCGAAAGTGAATGCGTCTCCTGTGGTGCTTGCGTGCAGGCATGTCCTACGGGTGCCTTGACTGAGAAGACTTTGTACACGATTGGCACTCCTACCCGTTCGGTCATTACCACCTGCGCATACTGCGGTGTCGGTTGCTCATTCAAGGCTGAGATGCGCGGAGATGAATTGGTTCGGATGGTTCCATACAAGGAAGGTGGTGCCAACGAAGGTCACTCCTGTGTGAAAGGTCGTTTTGCGTGGGGATATGCGACTCATGAGGATCGCATCACTTCTCCGATGATTCGCGAGAAAATCACCGACCCATGGAAGACCGTGAGCTGGCAAGAAGCAATTGGATATGCAGCCTCACGATTAAAGGCGATCCAGAGTGAACACGGAAATGAGAGCATTGGCGGAATTACATCTTCTAGATGCACAAATGAAGAAGTCTACGTCGTGCAGAAAATGGTCCGCGCTGCCATGGGTAACAACAATGTTGATACGTGTGCACGCGTCTGCCATTCACCAACTGGATATGGACTCAGTCAGACTTTTGGAACCTCGGCCGGAACCCAAGATTTCGAGTCTGTAGAACATTCAGATGTCATTATGCTCATCGGTGCCAATCCAACCGCGGCACATCCAGTTTTCGCCGCCCGCATGAAGCAGGCGCTACGTAAAGGCGCTGCGCTCATCGTGGTAGACCCACGAGCCATTGAAATGGTTCGCACTCCTCATGTCGAAGCCACTCACCACCTCCAACTGATGCCCGGAACAAACGTGGCCATCATTAATGCTCTGGCTCATGTCATTGCCGAGGAGGGCCTCATCGACCGCGCATTTGTTAATGAGCGTTGCGATCTTGAGTCTTTTGCACGGTGGGAAGAGTTCATCAGTCTTCCAGAGAACAGCCCCGAGGCACTTGAGGGTGTCACTCGAGTGCCGGCAGAGCAGGTTCGTGCCGCAGCACGGTTATTTGCTTCTGCTCCAAATGGTGCGATCTATTATGGGCTCGGCGTCACGGAGCACAGTCAAGGCTCCACAATGGTCATGGGTATTGCAAACCTTGCGATGGCAACTGGAAATATTGGTCGTCCCGGTGTCGGTGTTAATCCGCTTCGTGGCCAGAACAATGTGCAGGGTTCATGCGATATGGGATCTTTCCCGCACGAACTTCCTGGATACCGTCACATTTCAAATCCGAAGACCCGTGAAATTTTTGAAAAGATCTGGGGCCGGAAAATCAAGGCAGAGCCAGGACTTCGTATTCCGAACATGTTTGATGCAGCCATCGCGGGTGAGTTCAAGGGTCTTTACGTGCAAGGCGAAGATATCGCTCAGTCCGACCCAAATACTTCTCACGTTCATGCCGCCTTGCGCGCCATGGAATTGATTATCGTTCAAGATCTCTTCCTTAATGAGACGTCGAAATTTGCTCACGTCTTTTTACCCGGAACATCATTTCTAGAAAAGGATGGGACCTTCACAAACGCCGAGCGCCGGATCAACCGCGTCCGTCCGGTGATGCCATCCAAGACTGGAAAATCAGAGTGGGAAGTCACGTGTGATTTAGCAAAGGCGCTTGGCTTCGAAATGGAGTACAAGAACGGCGCTGAGATCATGGATGAGATCGCCGCTACCACTCCAACTTTTAGCGGAGTCTCATTTGCAAAACTCGATGAACTGGGAAGCATTCAGTGGCCCTGCAATGAGGCAAATCCGACCGGAACTCCAGTTATGCACGTCAATCATTTCGTCCGCGGGGAAGGTCGTTTCATGGAGACTCCTTTTGTACCTACAGATGAAAGGGCTTCGCGAAAATTCCCACTGCTACTCACCACGGGACGCATTCTGAGCCAGTACAACGTCGGTGCTCAGACTCGTCGTACTGCCAATGTCATCTGGCACTCTGAAGATATTCTTGACATCCACGAGTCCGATGCTCTGCTGCGTGGAATCACGGACGGCGGATGGGTCCGCCTCTCAAGCCGAGTGGGTGAGACCGTGCTGAAGGCTCGAATTACGGATGAGGTTCCAGCCGGGGTGGTCTACACGACTTTCCACTTTCCTGAAAGCGGCGCAAACGTCATCACCACCGACTACTCCGATTGGGCGACGAACTGCCCCGAATACAAGGTAACCGCGGTCGAAATCGCACCAAGTCTGCGCGGGCCGGGAGAAATTTCGGAACATGCTCTTCATGGAGATACCGAACTAGCATCAATCATTCGTATGGCCAATCAAATCGCAGCGAATGTGCCTGCACATGCAGCGCCAGAGCTAGCTGTCGCGCATCACATTGTTCAATTCTGGACGCCCGCCATGAAAGAGAGATTGATCAAAGAGGCTGATAGATCAGAACTTTCTCCAATTGTCTTGCGGGCACTCGACCTAGAGCTTAATCCGCAACCAGCCTGAGAATCTCTTTCGCCAGTTTCTCTTCACCAACGATCTTGGTAGTAAGTGGACGCCCAATCAGTGCTGCCGCTGCTCGCGCTTCTCGCTCTAACTCTGGAGTCGGATTCTGCGCAAGCCAGACGACACTTTCGTAATGTTTGAAGTAATCATCTCTCAACTCAGGTCGCTTATCCATACCGAGTTCTACGACGACACTTCGATGGAAGGACTTTACGAGAAAATCGGTTAGAAAGTACGTCCCGGGAGTTGCGGCGACGATCGCCTCAATCTCCCCTTTCCCCGCAAAGACGTCATAGCAGTGATCACCACCCAACCGTGAAATATTGTGTTGACGTAAGACTTCATCGAGTGCTCCATATGTTCCGCAGTCTGCATAGGCGACGGCGCATTTCTCGTGGAATGGCTTAATCCTATTGAGAAGGGATTCGACCTCGCCCGCAATCATTTTTGGAGAGTTGTGTAGTAATGGCGGCAGAGGATAAATAATGATATCTAGTCCGAACTTCTCTTGCACCGCGCTGATGTGTGTCGCAATAGCGCCACATGCAACTATTCCCACACTCATGTTGTTGCAACTCTCTTAACTCGGGAACGCTAGGCGTTCGACGAATTTATCATTGAAATCGGCACGATCTGAGAGTTCGACATACTCGATCTCTTGAAGCAGAGCATTCGCGCCGTGGCGCTCCTGGGCAGAGAGGAGTGTCATTTTGGCTCCTTCTCCTGCCACGTTGCCGGCCGAGACAATTCGCAGGACTGAGAGTTTTGGTACCAGACCAATCTTGATCGCCGATGCTGGAGAGAGGTATGAGCCAAAAGAACCAGCAAGAAGAACCTGCTGAATTTCGCTGGGTTCGACCCCAAACTCTTCAAGGAGCAGAGCCCATCCAGTGGCAATCGCCGCCTTTGCGAATTGAAGTTCGCGCACATCGCGCTGTGTGAGGTAGACGCAGTCATTGAGATCGCCGACTTCGCCGTTCCATGTCAGAACGAAGATTCTCTCACCTTCTTTTTGGAGAAGTCGCGGTGCCAACTTGGGAGCAACGCTGGCTGCAACTTCATCAGTGGCAAAACGACCAGAATGATCCAGCAATCCCACCTGAACAAGGCAGGCGCACGCATCGACGAGTCCGGATCCGCAAATACCAATAGGAGGCGCATCTTCAATCGTGCCGATAACAAGATCGCCATCCTCGACTTTTATGGTTTCGATTGCGCCAGATGCCGCGCGAACCCCGCAACGGATAGATGCTGCTTCAAATGCTGGCCCAGCGGGAGCTGCAGTGGCAAGAATCTTCTCGCCGTTTCCAAGAATGATTTCACAATTAGTTCCAACGTCAATAAAAAGTCGCAGCCTTTTGTCGCGGTCCATGCCAGATGCAAGTGCTCCTGCAACGATGTCTCCCCCGACATAGGCGCCAAGGGAGGGCAAAATCACGGCTTTGGCTCCAGGATGAATTGAAATTCCAAGTTCGCTTGCCTCTACATCCGGATAGTCGGCACTCACCATAATGAATGGTGCAACCCCGATGGGCTCTGGATTGATCCCTAATACCAGTTGCGTCATCGTTGCATTTCCTGCCAGGGCGACCTCGTACACGTGTAATGGGTTGATGCCTGCATCTTCGCAGACTTCATTGGTGAGTTCGGAGAGAGTGGCTTGCGCAAGGGAGCGAAGTCGATCGAGTGCGAGTGGATCGAGCATGGTGGCACTAATTCGACTGATGACATCGGCGCCAAATGGCTGTTGCTTGTTGAGCATTGATCTTACTGCGAGGGGCGTGCCCGTATTCAAATCCAAAAGTGTGGCTACGACGGTCGTGGTTCCAAGATCGTAGGCGACTCCATAGCGGATGCTGGTGGTATCTCCCGGTTCAACGTCGATGAGCGCTTGATCAATGAAGACCGCGGTGACTTTGAAATCAGAGGATCGCAGTGTCTGTGGCAGTGATCGAATTGCCGCCAACGAAACCGTGGCTTCAATGTCGTCAATTGCATCCAAAAGCCGAACGATATCGGTACGTTGATCGTGAAGAGTTGGCTCATCCAATTCGACATATCGCTTCTGCACTGCGGGACGAAGAATGACTTGGCGTCCCACGCCGACCGTTGCTGCTTTCGGGCGTGTAGTAAGTGGAGGAACATCGATGGATACATTGCTGACCGTACGAACAAGGCAGGCCAGACGCCATCCCTGTGTGAGTTCGGTGGCAGAGAAAGCACGATTGTCGAGCGGGGAGATGGGGACATCGCCAACGGTGATTTTGACCTTGCATTTCTTGCACGTTCCATAACCACCGCACGTTGAGTCAATCGCAATTCCGTTCCACGAGGCGGCGTCAAACGCACTTACACCCGTAGGAACGGTAATTGTTCGTTCAGTTGAGGCCGTTCCATCTTTTTCAAGTGAGCGGAAGGCAATTTTTACACGCCCGGTGCCATCGTGCTCTGGCAGGGTGGATGTGGGGAGTTCTTTCTTCGCGATTTTAAGCTCCTGATGCTGAAAGAGTTTTTGCCGCTTCAATTGAGCGGAATCGACTGATCCAACTGCCGCCCCAAGGGTCTAATCCTAGGAGCAAATCCGCGGCTCGAACTGCCTCAACAATGAGAGGGGTTCGAGCATCCATAACTGCACTCGTCAGTCCATGGGACATGGCAGCAGGCAGGAAAGCTGCATTGATTGCATGGCGGTAGGGGAGCCCGAACGAAACATTGGATGCTCCCAGAGTCATATTGAGTCCCCATTTGTCGCGGATAGCATGGATAGTTTCAAGGGTAATCTTGACGGAATCTGGATCCGCACCAACGGGCATGGCAAGTGGATCAATGAGGAGATCCTCAAGTGGAATTTTGTATTTCTCGACGGTGCGAACAATCTTTTCTGTGATTGTGAGGCGCTCTTGAACAGTTGCCGGGATTCCTGTTGCATCATTTGGTAGCGCGATGATGGCGGCACCATGGCGTTTGATGAGCGGCAGAATGAGATCCATTCGATCTTCTTCCCCCGTCATGCTATTGACCAGTGCTTTGCCTTGGTAAGTCTCAAGTCCCACTTGGAGGGCCTCGATAATCGATGAGTCAATGCAGATGGGAAGATCAGTCAGAGTCTGGATCATGGTGATTGCGCGCCCCAGCAGGGCCGGCTCGTCCGTAAGTGGGACGCCCATATTGACGTCGAGCACGTCTGCTCCGCCTTCAACTTGTTGTTGCACATCTATTTCCAAGCGAGATAAATCGTCGGCTCGCAGTTGCAATTGGAACTGCTTTCGTCCCGTTGGATTTATGCGCTCGCCAATAATACAGAAAGGTTGGTCATGGCCGATCGTGAGGGTCTTTGACGCTGACCTGAGAACTGTATGCATGGCGGCTCCTATAGTTGTACTTGCAGTTGTTTACTAATAGTGCGGGGGGTTCTTCCCAGGTCGCTCATCAATCGCAAGAGCGTTTCGTCGTGACGGAAGTCGGCAATGTGAATTCCCCGAACCCCTGGTAGGGAAAGAGCGTGCCGTGCCTGTTCCAGGGCCAACTCGTATGCAGCCTCCGAAGGATCGGCGCTTTTTTCAACGCGTTTAATGAGATCGAGGGGAACATCAATGCCAGCGACCTTTTCATTCATAAAATTGAGTTGTTTTGCCCCTTTGAGAAGGAGAATGGTTGGGAGGAGGTGGAGTTTAGGGGCCACCGTTGCCACCCCCGCGCAGAAATTCTCAAGGCGATCGGGGTGGTAACAAATTTGAAGTTGGAGGAAACGAGCACCGGCACGGTGCTTTTTCAGCGCTCGCTGAATTCGATAGTCGAATGGCGGTGCGGCGGCATTTTCGACTGCACCAATGTAGAAGTCGGTTGGTGGCTTTACCGTCCGACCAGAAAGATATTTTCCACCATTGAGTGAGTGGGCGATGCTGATAGCTTGGGATGAATCTAGATCAAAAACGCGACGCGTTTCTGGCTCATCGCCAGCGGTTACATCATCTCCGGTCATAAGTGAAAGATTTGCGATTCCGTGAAGAGAAGCTCCCATCATGTCGGCTTGAATCGCAAGTCGGTTCTTGTCTCGGCACGCGATCTGCATAATTGGTTCGATGCCTTGCGTTTTCAAGGCAATTGCCACAGAAGTATTTGAGGCATGTGCATGGGCGGCAGGATTGTCAGTTGCATTGACAGCGTCGAACCAGGGGGAGAGTCGCTGTGCCAAAGTAATAAGGCGCGGCATTCCAGCGCCATCAATCGTAGGGAACTCAGATGTAAATACTTTCTCAGAAGAGTTCTCCAGTAGATCGCGCAGCTTCGACATTAGTTACCTTCATTACTCTTGGAATCAATATTCCATCCAGCAGGAACCTGCTGGTCTCGCTTGGTAATGAGATTGATCCACGAAGATGTCCCTTGTAATCGCATATCTACCGGCGGTCGCAGATCATTGAAGTGATCGCGCCACATTTGCGGAAGAGGCAGGCTCTCTTTTCTATCAAAGGCTTTGGCCCATACGCACCGCATTGTTGGGTCCACTTCGCAATTTCCGTCTTCTCTGACTCCGCCGCAAGGTCCGTTTCGCAAGGTCTTTGGGCAGGTCATGGGACACGTCATTCCTGTCGAGTGCAGCACGCACTGGCCGCACATGCGACAGTCCCAGATTGGTTTCTTTATCGCGTGTTCAATAAAGGGAAGAAGTTTTGGCATGTCTGGTTTACTCGGCTGTTTCAAAAGTTTCTAGACTCAGGCGGAGACTTTGTCGCGGCGACTTTTGATGAGTGCCTTTGCAAGTCGGACTGCTGTAGATGCATCGGCTGCATAGCCGTCTGCGCCAACAGCATCGGCATACTCCTGGGTGACAGGAGCGCCGCCCACCATAATGATGACCTGATCACGCAAGCCCGCTTTGGTAATTTCGTGAATATTAACTTTGAACATAGGCATCGTCGTTGTGAGGAATGCTGACATTCCTACGATATCTGGCTTGTGCTCTTGAATTGCTGAGATAAATTTCTCCGGAGGTGTTTGCACACCAAGATCGATCACAGTGAATCCAGCACCTTCAAGCATGATATTGACTAGATTCTTCCCGATATCGTGCACGTCGCCTTTGACGGTTCCCATGACATAGGTACCGATTGACTCGGCTCCAGTTTCGGCTAGGAGCGGGCGGAGAACATTGAGCGCACCAGACATGGCTTTACCTGCGATCAACATTTCTGGAACAAAGTAGTCGCCACGTTCGAATCGAGCTCCCACTTCTTCCAGGGACGGAATGAGCGCGTCAAAAAGAATGGTGTCTGGTCCCATGCCCATAGCCAGCGCTTGCTGCGTAAGTTCAAGTACTGCGGGTGCGTTTCCCATGAGTGTCTGGTCGTAGAGCGCTTTGATGATCTCTTCGTTGTTCATGCTGCTCCTGCTTTCCCTGTTTTTATCAATTGGTCTTCGGGTTGAGAGGCCGCGATCTCAGCAACTATTAATTCGCCTAAGTTCGCGAGTTGTTTTTCTGTAAAACGTGGTGCTGGTCCAGAAATAGAAATTGCTCCGACGACAGTTCCGTCATTTTCGCGGACAGGTGCCGCAACGGCCACGAGTCCTTCTTCGAGTTCGTCCTTGATCGTTGCAAAACCTTGCCGGCGAACTGATTCAAGTTCGGCTAAGAGTCTGGCGTGTGTGGTAATCGAACGTGGACCGCGTTTTTCCAATTTTCCCGTCGGGATTTTCACGACTCCGTACGCCAGGAGAACTTTCCCAAGGGCAGAGCAGTGGTATGGCACATTGACGCCAATCCAATTTGTTGCACCTAAGAGATAGCGTCCATCCACCTGGTCAATCATTTCCACGTATCCGTTGCCGGCAGTTGCCAGGTTGGCCGTCTCGCCACTCTTCTCGGCGAGGCGTTTGAGGACTGGTCGCATCCGCGTCACTAGGTCTAGTTCGAGGTCTCTCTGACGAGCAAAACGAGTAAGAACATTGCCAGGCAAATATGCGCCGGAGCGATCTCTCTGAATCAAGCCTTGACGCTCCAAGGCTCCCAGTATCCGTGATGACGTGCTCTTGGGAAGTTCGTGGGCCGCTGCAAGTTCTCCCAAAAGGGGAGGTTTTGCCGTCTCAATAATGTGAATAAGGAGGGCGCTGGCACGTTCGATTGCCTGGGTACCTGAAATCTCCGGCTTGGCCATTTTCGCCTCCACTTACAGGAAGGTTCCATAATATGGAACGCTTGTTCCATATTCATAGCGTATTGTCGTATCCGTTCTAGGTCAACCCACCGCGCGATATTTAAATTATTGGAGGCGCAAGTGTTTAAGAATCGAATGCCTCGATATGAAATTCTCAGCCAAGATTCGATGGCAGTGCTTGATGCCGGATGGCGTCGAATCGTTTCTGAAATTGGCATTGAGTTTATGAGCCCTTGGGCAGTGGAGATGTTGCGCGAAGCCGGCCAGAGTGTTGAAGGCGAAAATGTGAAGTTCGATCCGGATTGGATCCTCGCACAGGTGGCAAAGTCACCAACTGAATTTAATCTCCGCGCACGAAACCCTAAGAACAATGTTCACATAGGCGGGGACTCCATGGTCTTCGGTGGCGTTTATGGACCCCCCTTTGTTCTCGAGGGAGATGTGCGCCGAGATGCGACATTTAAGGATTTTGAAAATTTCTGTAAGCTCGCTCAGTCTTTCGACGCTCTCGACAGCGTAGGTGGAGTTGTTTGCGAACCAAATGATCTCTCCCTTGATTCACGCCATCTTGATATGGCATTTGCCGCGGCTACACTCACTGATAAATTCTTCATGGGCAATGTAGTTACTGCACAGAATGCCAAAGATGTCATTCGTATAGCGGAGATTCTGCATGGCGGTCGCAAGGCAATTGAAGAGACTCCGGCACTGATTTCGCTCATTAACTGCAATTCTCCGCTGCGCTGGGACGATCGTATGCTTGATTCGCTCCGTGAATACGCTCTTGCGGGTCAACCTGTTGTCGTAACACCGTTCTTACTTATGGGTGCGATGAGCCCGGTGACAATTCCTGCAACGCTCGCCCAGCAAATAGCCGAGGCTCTTTCAGGGATTGCTCTGGTCCAATTAATTCGCCCAGGTGTACCGGTCGTTTTCGGTTCCTTCTTGTCCAATATTGACATGCAATCTGGCTCGCCGCAATTTGGGACACCAGAATCTGGAATCGGGCTCCTCTGCACCGGGCAAATCGCACGGCACTTCAACCTCCCATTCCGGGGAGGCGGAGGACTCAACTCCTCACAATCAGTGGATGCGCAATCCGCCTATCAAACGATGATGACGATGATGCCGACTTTCCTGGCCGGCACAAACTGGGTGATGCACACCGCTGGGTGGCTCGAAGGCGGTCTCGTTTCCTCTTATGACAAGTTCATTGTTGACATTGAAATTCTTCAATCCCTGATGGCTGAATTCACTCCATTGGAATTTACAGAATCTTCATTGGCCTTTGATGCCCACCTGGAAGTTGGACACGGTGGGCACTTCCTTGGGGCAGCGCATACGATGGACCGTTTCCGCGATTGTTTCTATCGTCCATTCCTGACAAACAGCGATAATTACGAGCGCTGGAAGCGACTTGGGGCTCGAGATACTCGTGCCCGTGCTTCTGAGATTTGGCAGAAGAAATTGGATGACTATGTAATGCCTGAGATGGATTCCGCAATCCTACTTGAGTTGACTGATTTCGTTGCAGAACGAAAAAGTCAACTCGATAGTTGATATCCGGAGAATCCGTGTCCCCTATCAAGGCGGCAGAACAGTCACTATGTGTTGATGGTCTCTGGCGTGCTTCCTCGGATGGATCAACTCGAGAGATACGAAGTCCCCATGATGGTTCACTTGTCACGACCGTCGCTGAGGCAACCGCGGAAGATTCCCTTGCGGCAATTGCAGCGGCGCGTGGCTCTTTCGATTCAGGAGTCTTTGCATCATGGAGTTGGACACAGCGATGTGAACTAGTCGCGCGCGTTGCCGATCTTCTCGAGCGAGATGCAGATGAAATTGCTCGCGAGGAGAGTGGGGATACAGGCAAGAGACTTGTGGAAGCACAGTACGACGTGGCAGATGTGATCTCCGTTTTCCGGTACTACGCACAATTGGGTCTGGAGATCTCAGACCGAAGCGTAGATACGGGAGACGATCGGATACAGAGTCGCATTACTCATGAGCCAGTAGGCGTATGTGCGTTGATAGGTCCTTGGAACTATCCATTGCTTCAAGCATCCTGGAAGGTGGCGCCTGCGCTGGTAGCTGGTTGCTCTTTTATTCTCAAGCCAAGTGAACTGACTCCATCGACCGCCATTCATCTCATAAAAATTATTCACGAAGCTGGGGCACCCAACGGAGTTGCCAATCTCATTCTTGGCGCGGGCGCGGTGGCGGGCGCACCACTCACACAGGACCCGCGAGTTGATCTCGTCTCCTTTACTGGCGGATTGTTGACCGGCAAACGGATTATGGCGGCGGCTGCTGAGACGGTAAAGAAAATTGCCTTAGAGCTTGGTGGAAAAAACCCACATATTATTTTCGCCGACGCAGATCTTGATGCCGCAATTGACAACGCTGTCACCGCAGTTTTTCTTCATTCCGGCCAGGTCTGTTCGGCCGGCACGAGGTTGCTTGTTGAGCGATCGGTCCATGACCAAGTTGTATCTGAAATCGTCCGAAGAGCCGAGCAGATTCATATGGGAGGCCCCGATGATCCGCTTGCAGAGACAGGTCCTCTGATTAGCAGGGCTCACTTGGAGAAAGTCGGGAGATATGTTGATATCGCCGTTGCAGAGGGTGCCAAACTTCTTGTTGGAGGTAAGAGAAGTGGCGATATTGCCCACGCTTCTGGTTGGTATTTTGAACCCACCGTTTTGGATGGTTGCAATACGAGTATGAGGTGCGTTCAAGACGAATCTTTCGGTCCCGTGCTCACCGTGGAGGTTTTTGACACCGAAGGCGAAGCGATCTCTTTGGGCAATGACACCATTTATGGTCTTGCGGGCGCTGTCTGGACCGCAGATAGTGAGAAGGCCGACCGGGTGGCTAGAGCACTTCGCCACGGAACAATCTGGGTCAACGATTTTGGGCCGTATCGTGCCCAAGCCGAATGGGGAGGCTTTAAAGCTTCCGGAATCGGCCGCGAGCTCGGTCCAAGTGGATTGCACGAATACCTTGAAATTAAACACATTTGGACGAACACTTCTCCTGCACGTTCGGGATGGTTTAGAGAGCAAAGGGAAGATATATGAGCGCACCGATGATTTCCGTCCGTCATTTGTGGAAGGTATTCGGACCAAATGCCGAAAAGATCATCGGAACGCCAACTGCGGATCTCTCTCGCTCAGATTTGCGGGCTCAGACCGGCAACACCATCGCGGTTCGGGATGTCTCATTTGATGTGGCACCGGGTGAAGTCTTCGTCGTCATGGGGCTCTCGGGTTCAGGAAAGTCCACACTCGTCCGGTGCATGACACGACTTATCGAACCTACGCAAGGCGAAGTTGAATTAGCCGGTGAAGATATTCTTAAGGCGGATGCTAAGCGATTGCGCGAACTGCGCCGTTCGAGTTTTTCCATGGTCTTCCAGCACTTTGGCTTACTGCCTCACCGAAAAGTTATAGATAACATCGCCTACAGCCTTGAGATCAACGGCGTAGACAAGGCGACGCGGCACAAACGCGCGAATGAAGTCATTGAGTTGGTGGGATTGCACGGATACGGAAATGCGTACCCCGAACAGTTATCTGGAGGTATGCAGCAGCGCGTGGGACTAGCGCGGGCTCTCGCCGTAGATCCCAAAGTACTTTTCCTTGATGAGCCCTTTAGCGCACTAGATCCGCTAATTCGAAGAGATATGCAGGCAGAGGTAATACGTCTGCATCACGAACTTGGCAAGACGCTCGTCTTCATTACCCACGATTTAGCCGAAGCAGTGAAGCTCGGCGATCGAATTGCCATTATGAAAGACGGAGCGATCGTTCAAATAGGAACTCCGGAGGAACTCGTGGCCGCACCTGCCGATGAGTATGTAGAGAATTTCGTGCGAGACTTTCCGAAATCACATGTTCTTACGTTGCGCTGGATCGCACGACCAGCAAAAGAGGATGAAGATCTTTCCGGTTCCATTCTTCCTCCAACGATTTCAGTTCGTGATGCTTCGCGACGAGTGCTCGAGGCAGGTCGCCCTGTCAGGGTTATGGAAGATGGAAACCTGCTTGGCGTGGTGGATTCCAATGACATCCTCTCCGTGATTGCCGGAATTGACGCCTGATGGCGACTCAACTTCTTTCCCGTCCAGCACCAAAAGTGCTGGTTGAATCGAAGTCGTATGTCGCACGCAATGTTTCAGTCCTCATGGTCGCCTTTGTCGCCTTTGCGTTGATTTTCCGCGGTAAGGCAACTCTGCACCTTGACCGATCGAGTCTGACTCCGCTCCACGATTGGCTTAACAATTTAGGGGACTGGATTGATCGAAGTCGCAATTCAAATCCTTTTTTCACTTACGTCGTAAACGGGATACGGGCGTTCATTAATGGTTTAGTTTCAATGCTTCGCGACGGTATTAGCGTCGGGAGTTCATTGCGTCCAGTGCCGCAGGTGGGTTGGTTGGGAATTGTCGCGATCATTGGCTTGGTTGTTTACCTGATATCCAATATTCGTGTCGCACTGTTGGCGGTTACCGGATTCGTATTTTTAGGCCTCTTAGGACTTTGGACAGAATCAATGGACACGCTCGCCCTCACTTTGGCGGCGGTAGTACTTTCTCTAGTAGTAGGAATTCCGCTCGGAATCTGCGCTGGACTCTTTCCAAGGTTTGAAAAAATGCTCACGCCGATCCTCGACTTTGCCCAAGTAATGCCAACTTTTGTCTATCTCACTCCAGTCACTCTTTTCTTTCTGATCGGTCCTGCATCCGCCACAATTGTCACGCTTATTTATGCAATCCCTCCCGCGCTTCGAATTACCGCGGTGGCAATCAAAGAGGTTCCCTGGTCCAGCGTTGAAGCATCGACATCCATGGGGTCTACTCGAATGCAGGCGCTGCGGAAGGTTCAATTGCCACAGGCAAAGCGCACAATTGTGGTTGGAATAAATCAGACGATTATGGCCGCACTCGCCATGGTGACTATTGCCGCTCTGATTGACGCTCCCGGATTGGGAAAAGTAGTCGTTCGAGCCTTGACCTCACTCGATGTTGGACGTTCATTCCAAGCTGGGTTGGCCATCGTGATTCTCGCGGTAGTTCTGGATCGAAGTACGACCGCCGCTGCTGCAAAGGTGAGTTTAGATCCGACGATTGATAGGCCATCCAAATACCGCAGACTCATTTTGATCGGCGCAGCAGTCATCACTGCGCTCTTGGTTTACCTCTCACGGACCTATGTTTGGGCCTCAACTTTTCCCGGTACGGGAGCCATGGGTCGGATGGTTGCCTCCGTTGCGGACAACTTCACCAATTGGATTCAACTTCATTTTGTCACAGTAACGAATGGGATAACGGATAGCGTTTCTTATGGCCTCATTAATCCGATGCAGTCACTCCTCGTTGAGAGCCCATGGTTCATTACGGGAGCGATGCTCACTGGGTTGGGTGTGATCTTTGGTGGAATTCGGCTGGGTTTGGTGAGCGCACTCTGCGTACTTGCTCTTTACGGGACCGGGTTATGGTCGGATGCGATGATTACGCTGGCATCGACTTTAGTGGCTGCGGTCATCACAGTGGTTTTAGGAATCTTTGTGGGAGTCTGGATTGGAAGGAATCGGAGAGCGGATCGGTGGATCCGCCCACTGTTGGATGCGGGTCAAGTTCTTCCCGCATTCGTCTATCTAGTTCCGTTCCTTGGGCTTTTTGGTCCTACTCGGTTTACCGCAATCATGGCGGCGGTTGTCTATGCAGCACCGGCTTCAATTAAGTTGATGGCAGATGGAATTCGTGGAGTGCCGGCCACAATCACAGAAGCGGCGACGGCTGCAGGTTCGAGCCCTTGGCAAATGATTGTGAAAGTTCAGTTGCCAACTGCGCGTCGCGCCTTAGCTCTTGCTACCAATCAGGGACTTATCTATGTTTTAGCGATGATCGTTGTAGGTGGCTTGGTCGGCGCCGGCGGACTTGGTTATCTCGTAGTCGCCGGTTTCTCTCAAGAGAATCTCAAGGGCAAGGGGTTGGCCGCCGGATTAGCGATTGTCATTCTCGGA